>CAZCUQ010000074.1:0-9062 GCA_964501705.1 uncultured Ruminococcus sp.
ACAAGGTACGTAAAACCATTATCATAAACGGCTCTCTGAACGCTAAGATAGTAGGTCAGAAAGCGGCTAAAATAGCGGAGCTTGCGGGCGTTAAGGTTCCCCCGTCCACCAAGATAATTATAGGCGAGGTCGAAAGCGTTGAACTCTCCGAGGAATTCGCTCACGAAAAGCTTTCTCCCGTGCTTGCCATGTATAAATCCAAAAACTTCGGTGACGCGCTCGCTAAGGCGGAAAGACTCATCGCCGATGGCGGTTACGGTCATACCTCCTCTCTTTACGTAAATACAATGACGGAAGGCGACAAAATCAATAAATTCGCCGAGACGATGAAAACCTGCCGTATTCTTATAAATACTCCGTCCTCTCAGGGAGGAATCGGCGATCTTTATAACTTTAAGCTTGCTCCCTCGCTTACCCTCGGCTGCGGCTCGTGGGGCGGAAACAGCGTTTCCGAAAACGTTGGCGTAAAGCACCTTATCAATATAAAGACAGTTGCCGAGAGGAGAGAAAATATGCTTTGGCTCAGAACACCCGAAAAGGTTTACTTCAAAAAGGGCTGTATGCCTGTCGCTCTTGACGAGATCAAGAACGTTCTTCATAAGAAGAAGTGCTTTATCGTTACCGATACTTTCCTTTATCAGAATGGCTACGCAAAACCTGTCACGGATAAGCTCGATGAGATGGATATCCCGTATTCGGTATTCTCCGATGTCGCTCCCGACCCCACTCTCGCGTGCGCTGTCGAGGGAACTGAGGCAATGAGAAATTTCGGTCCCGATGTTATCATAGCTCTCGGCGGAGGCTCCGCTATGGACGCGGCGAAGATAATGTGGGTAATGTATGAACACCCCGACGCGGACTTCATGGATATGGCCATGAACTTTATGGATATACGCAAGAGAGTTTACACCTTCCCGAAGATGGGTGAAAAGGCATACTTTATCGCTATCCCCACATCGGCGGGCACAGGCTCCGAATGTACTCCCTTCGCTATCATCACCGATGAAAAAAGCGGAACAAAATATCCTCTTGCCGACTATGAGCTTCTCCCCGATATGGCTATCGTTGACGCCGACAACATGATGAACGCTCCCAAGGGACTTACCTCCGCTTCCGGTATCGACGCGATGGTTCATGCTCTTGAAGCGTACGCGTCTGTTATGGCTTCCGATTACACCGACGGTCTTGCTCTCAAGGCGATGAAGCTTATCTTCACATATCTTCCGAGAGCATACGAAAACGGTGCTTCCGACCCCGAAGCAAGAGAAAAAATGGCTAACGCGGCTACCATCGCGGGTATCGCTTTCGCGAACGCTTTCCTCGGAGTATGCCATTCCATGGCGCACAAGCTTGGAGCTTATCACCATATTGCTCACGGTGTGGCTAACGCTCTCCTTATCGAATATATCCTCAGATACAATGCCTGCCCGAAGCCTGCAAAAATGGGAACTTTCCCGCAGTATGAATATCCCCACACAATGGAAAGATATGCGGAGTGTGCGGATTACTGCGGTCTAAAAGGCAAAACGACTGAAGAGAAATTTGAAAATCTCGTAAAGGCTATCCACGAGCTGAAGCTTAAGATCGGTATCAAGCCTACTATCAGAGATTACGGCGTTGATGAGAAGAAATTCCTTGAAACTCTCGATGACATGACCGAGAACGCTTTCAACGATCAGTGTACGGGAGCTAACCCCAGATATCCTCTTATGAGCGAGATAAAGGAAATGTACCTCATGGCTTACTACGGAAAAGAATATAAGGAATTTGACGAATAACTTACAGTTTTAAAACGGCTTCGCGGTTTTTCCGCGAAGCTTTTTTTGTGCATAATGTTAAAAAAGCAAACGGAAAATTATATAAATCAACGTTGACAATATTTTTTAAAAAATGTATAATATTATTACAATGAAATCGTTTACTGTATAAAAAACGCATAAAGAACGAAGGAGTTAAATTATGAAAAAAACAAAGAAAATAATCGCGGGACTTACCGCGCTCACAACAGCACTTTCTTTCTGTGCATGCGGATCGGAAGAAAATACCGAATCAGCCGAAACAACTGCCGAGGCAACCACCACTTCCGCAGTGACCGTTGCACTCAATACCGAAACTCTCAACGAGGAGGAAGACGCAACTGTCGATGACGCTACCGCAATGCTTACCGATGTCGAGCTTGAAAACAAGACGATCAAGTGGTTCTCGTTCTACGATCCGTTCCATGCGTCTACTTCGGGAAATAAAAAGGCTCTTTCACTTGAACTCTTTGAAAAAAAATACGGAGGAGAAATCGAATATATACCCACTACATGGTCGGCGCGCTTTACTGACCTTTCCACGAAAATTCTCGGAGGAGAGGGAGTTGACTTCATCGCGGGCGGCGACCTTGATTCCTTCCCTAAGGGCATTACAAGCGGAATGTATGAGAGCATAGACGAATATGTTGATTATGACAGCGATATCTGGAAAGACGTAAAGGCTTTAAACGATCAGTTTATCGTAAACGGGAAACACTATCTCATAGCTACGCAGGCTACGGCAGGTCAGGTCGTTATATACAACAGAAAAACTATCGAAGAAAACGGCTTCGATGACCCAAAGGAACTTTATGAGGCGGGTGAATGGAACTGGGATACCTTTGAAGATATGCTTCTTCAGTTTGTTGACAACGACAGCGAACATTACGGTCTTGACGGCTGGTTCAACGAACAGCCGCTTATGCTTACATCGGGCGTTCCCTCTGTTGAGATGAGGGACGGAAAACTCGTTCACAACCTTATGGATGCCGATCTGGAGCGCACCATGAATTTCATGTACGGATTAAACCAGAACGGCCTCGTTCTCGACAAGAATATTACGGGCTGGAACGAACACCCCGAATATATAGGCGAAGGCAAGGAACTTTTCTATATCTGCGGTCTGTATACTCTTTCAAGCGATCCTGAGATATGGACTGCCACCTACGGCGCCGCCGAGGATGTAATGTTCGTTCCCATGCCTAAGGATCCGGAAGCGGACAATTATTATCTTCCCGCAGGACTCGACGCTTATCTTCTCTGCAAGGACGCGGGCAATCCTGAGGGCGTTGCCAGATTCATGGAGTGTATTATCGCCGCAAGCAAGGACGAAGGAACAAAACAGATCTCACGCGACAACTATTTGAATGTTTACGGCTGGACAGAAGAAATGCTTGAAATGAGCGACGAAATAACAGCTCTTTCAGCCGCGAATCCCGTTTACGATCTGCACGCGGGCTGTCCCACCGATATGTATAATCTCATCGACGGCAGCGAAGTTGGAATAAGAGCAGCGTTCTACGGAGTTGAATGGGCTACCGTAAGAGACACCCTTGTTGACGCGGTTGATGTTATGGTCGATGAATTCAACGCGGCTCTCGTAAGCGGAGAGTCGGCTGCCGAATAAGTTTCTTTTAAAATTCAGGAGGTTAATTATGAGATTTGAAAATGACAGCGGAGCATTGGTATGCTGTAATAACGGAGAAATTCTCAGAATCGAAGCGTGGGGCAAAGATTCATTAAGAGTAAGAAGTACAATGCTCGGAAAATTTACGGGGAAAAATTGGGCTTTGTCCGAAACACCCGCAAAAACAAAACCGTCGGTAAAGATTGAATCTGTGGATCATTGGGCAGGCGACGGAACGATCGATAAGCGTGAAATGGCAACAATAACTAACGGCAGAATCAAGGCTGTCGTAAATTTTGTTGGTATTATTTCGTTCTATAAAGATGATAAGCTTATTCTGCGCGAGTATTTCCGTATGTATGACGGAACCATTTCAAGAGGTAGCCGCTGTCTGAAGATTATAAACCGTGAATGGAAAGGAATAATCGGAGGAAGCGATTATTCTTTAAATGTTAAATTCGACCCGAATCCCGGAGAAAAGATATTCGGTATGGGACAGTATCAGCACAACTGCCTTGATCTCAAGGGCTGCGTACTTGAACTGGCACAGCGTAATTCACAGATATCCGTTCCGTTTGCGGTTTCCTCGCTCGGATACGGATTCTTATGGAACAATCCCGCTGTCGGCAGAGTTACTTTCGGAAATAACTATACCGAATGGATAGCAAACTCTGCCCGTGAAATGGATTATTACATCACTGCCGCCGATACTCCGAAGGCTATTATCGACAACTATACGGCCGCAACGGGACGTGCGGATATGTTCCCCGAAGATCTGATGGGACTTTGGCAGTGCAAACTCAGATACAGAACTCAGGACGAGGTTTTATCGGTTGCCCGTAAGTATCGTGAGGAAGGAATCAAAATAGATCAGATAGTTATTGATTTCTTCCACTGGACGGTTCAGGGTGACTGGAAGTTCGATACAAAATACTGGCCCGACCCCAAGGCTATGATAGATGAGCTTCACAGCATGGGAATAAAGGTCATAGTTTCCGTATGGCCGTCGGTTGACAGAAGAAGCGAGAATTTCTGGCCGATGATGGAAAAAGGACTCCTCATCAAAACCGAACGCGGAGCGGCTCAGACTTATGACTATCAGGGCGACTGCGTTGAGATTGACCCGTTTAATCCGCAAACGCGCGAATATGTATGGAATGTATGCAGGAAGAATTATTATGATCTGGGAATAGATGCTTTCTGGCTGGATAATTCGGAACCCGATTACGGTGTGTATGATTTTGAAAATTACAGATACTGCGACGGTCCCGCTCTTCAGATAAGCAATCTTTATCCTCAGATGTACAGCCGCATATTCTATGACGAGATGAGCAAAGGCGATAAACCTGTCGTTAACCTGCTGAGATGCGCGTGGGCAGGCTCCCAAAAATACGGAAACGTTGTATGGTCCGGAGATGTTCCCTCTACATTTGAAGCGTTTGAAGATCAGCTTCAGTGCGGACTTAATATGGGTCTTGCGGGTATCCCGTGGTGGACGACAGATATCGGCGGATTTATGACTGACGATGTGAACGATCCCGATTTCAGGCAGTTGCTTATCAGATGGTATCAGTTCGCGGTGTATTCCCCCGTTCTGCGTATGCACGGTGACAGAGGTCCGTACAATATTCCCGCGCTCGATGACCGCGACTGGGGCGGCGGATATCTTCACACGGGTCAGCCTAACGAACTCTGGAGCTACGGCGAGGATAACTACAAGATCATGAAGAATTATTACAATATCCGCATAAATATGCATGATTATATCAAAAAACTCTATGAGGAGGCTCATACGAACGGTTCTCCCCTCATCAGAACAATGTTTTATGAGTTTCCTGATGATAAGAAATGCTGGGAGATCAAAGATCAGTATATGTTCGGTGACAAATATCTCGTAGCTCCGATCCTTCACTTAAATCAGTTTGAAAGAGATGTATATCTCCCTGAGGGAACATGGACGCTTACTTCAACGGGTGAGAAATTCAACGGCGGTCAGACGGTAACGGCTGCCGCGCCTGTCGAATATACACCTGTCTTTGAGAAGATTTGACAAACGCGGTTATACTCAACGGCATTGGAAATCTGAACCTTCAGCCTGTAAAAAAACAAACATGAGAATTATCGCTTGATTGAAGGTCAGATTTCTGACGTCGTTTGCTGTATTTTTTACCCGATTGAATGTAAGAGACTGCTCTGTATCTTACGAGAACCGAAATAACAGCGATTTATTTGAAAATTAAATACTCCTGCCTGCCGCATAAACGAGATCAAAGCGCAGAGTTTGACACAATTTAACGATTGCCTTGCCGTCTGAAAATCAAGGGGGTGCAAATCTGTTTTGGGGCATTTCAGTGTAACTTTCTTTAAAATCTATTGACAAATTTGTAATAGTATGGTATTTTAATACCGGGGATGTATTTAATATCCCTTAAATTCTTTTGAAAGGAATAAAATGATGAAGAAAAAATCAAAAGGCGTCTCTTTGGCGCTCAGCGCTCTTCTAGCGGCGCAGACGGCGGTCATTCCCGCATCCGCTGAAGCGATTCCCTCAAAGTACGACAGCCGGGACGAGGATCTTATCAGCAGCGTAAAGAACCAGGGAATGGTCGGCGCGTGCTGGGCGTTCGGAACGCTCGGAATGCTTGAAACCTATCTCAAAAAAAACGGAATGGGAGATTACGATTTCTCGGAGCGTCATATGGATATGACTACGGCTTATGCCTACGCCGACAAGGTAAACCTTGACGACGGATTTGTAAGAAATTACGCATACGGCGGAAATCCCACAAATGCGATCGCTTATTTCTACAGCGGCAAAGGACCTGTTCTCGAAAAGGATTACCAATATATCCCTACATATGAGGGAATTTACTCCGACGCCTACTCGAATACTCTCTGCGATACGGCAGGCATATTCGTTAAGGATATAGGTCTTGTTTCCGCGACAGGAGATATGGGTTACTGTACTGTTTCTCACGTCGATGAAGCCGTCAGGGAAATGAAAACCCACATTCTCGACAACGGAGCACTTGCCGTAGCATACTACGCGGACGGCAGCACCGACGAGACTTACTATTACGACGGATATAATACTACAAACCATGAAGTGCTTATCGTTGGCTGGGACGACAGCTATCCCAAGGAAAAATTCGTCTCCATAAACGGGAACTCCCCCACAAGGGACGGAGCATGGATAGTTAAGAATTCATGGGGAGAAAGCGTTGGCGATGACGGTTATTTCTATATGTCCTACGAGGATAATCAGTTGTACAGAACCCCTTACTTCTACATAGAAAGAGTTGAAAAAACAGACTACGATGAAATATATCTCTCCTGCCCCGCGGCGGCTACGAAATACGTTTCTTCGGGAAACAAATCGGAAAATACCGACTACTCCCTCAACGTGTTCCGGACAAGCGCAAACAGCGAACAGTCTCTTAAAGAAATAACAGCCTCCTTCAGAGCGGGAACAGCTTACGAAATATATGTTATCTCCGACTTCAGCGATGGCGGCGACAACATCGGCAAGAAGGTCGCGGGCGGAACCATAGATCACGACTGCTACAAAACTCTTGAATTTGATCCCGTGAAGATCACAGGCGACTATTACGCCGTATGCATAAAATATTCAAACTCTGATAAATCAAAGTCTCTTGTTTCGATTCAGGAAACCGACTTCTCCGCGGGCGGAGATCTCGGTGAGGATTATTCCGGATACAGCTTCATCTCCTCCGATGGAGTAAACTGGGAGGACACCGTAAATACCGACAGCGGAGTGGTGTTCCTGCGCGCATACACAGACAACGATGAGGATACTTATACGGTAAAATTCAGCGACAGCCGGCTGAATTATGAGTACGCCTCCATGTCAAAAAACGGCAAAGACGTATATATGAATCCCGACGGAAGCTTTGACGTCAAGGCGGGAACCTACGACTACAAAGTTATGGAACTCGGATATGAAACGGCTGAGGGAAAGATAAACGTTACAGCGAATACGAAAAAATCCGTCAGTCTTAAAAAAGCGCCTTCCCTGGATCTTCTTCCCGTTGAACTGGGAACCGATGATCCCGGTGATTTCGAGCTTGACTATTTCTACGGCATAGAGGGCGAATCCCCCGTCAAGATCAAGGAAGTCTCGATAAGCGGCAAAAAGGTCGCATTTACACAAAATGACAACGGTATAGTTATAAAGAGAAAGGATCTCTCTTTCCTCAGCGGCAAAAAGACCGCCGAGCTCACCGTGACCTATTCAAACGGCGCAAAATCGTCCGTAAGCATAAATATTACAAAATACACCGACGACGGTAAAGTGGATATCATCGACAGCAAGATCAAAAATTATGTCCGCAGCTGCACTGTCAGAGATTATAAGGATCTGAGTGAAATAAACATTCAGTGTCAGAAAATCGCCGAGGATTGCAGCAAAAAAGCCGTATTCTCCCTCGTGAACGCTCAGATAACACCGACTGACACGGGCATAAGCTATTCTTTTGGCTATCTCATTACATATAACAGCTCATATAAGTATACGCTCCTGACCGGCGAAACAAAGATCGCTGCGGCCGGCTCAAAGCCATCTCTCGGAAAAGTTTCCGGCTGGGATAACATCATAGCCTCCGATGAGCTTGCGGGATCAATGAAAAACGGCAATGAGATAACGATCACTCTCGGAACTGACAAGACGGTTCCCGCAAGATTCTGGGAAAAGGTTTCAAAGTCAAAAGCAAATATAATCTTTATGATACCGGAAACTCTCGATATGTATTCTTATTCTTTCACTGTAAACTGCGAGGAGCTTTCCGTTGACCACGATATCGATATGACCCTTTACAGCGGAACAAAGAACGGCAAAAAAACATACGACGACAGCGTATATGTCACCTACAGCAGCTATATCGCGGCGGATGTCGGAAGATATTACATGGATTCTTCGTTTGATATCAGGGCAACGCTTACCTTCTATATTGATTTTGTCAGCAACAACATGATCTATACCGATTACATATTCAAGTACGACAACGAAAACGTCCTCGATATCAGCGACGATTACGGCACTGTCATCACAAGACTTTCGGGCAAAACCGTTATCGAAAACTACGATGGCGATATGTTTCAGCTCTGCGTCACCCAGAACGCTTACGTTTACGGAGATATGGATTTCACGACCGAAGACCCCGACAGCATGGATGTAAAATATCTTACGACCTATATTGCAAGCGGAGTTCCCGAACAGATCAAGGACGCAAACCCGCTCATTTACGCGCTGATGGACTGCGACGAGGACGGAGACGTTGACAGCGATGACGTAAATACTCTCAAAAAATATGTCGAAGAGCTTGAAAAGGAAAAAAAGAAAGAAAAAGCAGCCGCCTGACACAAAGTTTTCAGCTTTCCCGCCTGTCTTTTCCGTGGAAAAGTCACTTTCCCCGCTTCATTATGGTTTAATTTGACTAAGCTATACTTAAAACAAATGCATTTTTGTACAAAATGCCGATTGACATTTTAACCGAATTGTAGTAAAATTGTAACATAAAACGAAGTACGATAAATACGTACATCATTTATGGACTAAAATTAAGGAGTGTATAACAATGAAATTTTCTAAATTTATCAGTGTCGCTGCTGCGGCTGCTGTA
>CAZCUQ010000075.1:0-8917 GCA_964501705.1 uncultured Ruminococcus sp.
TAATCGGAGGTTATTGCGGAAACGGTAAGAGTAACTTCAAATGAAAACTAAATTGAAGTTGACAAAAAACGGTAACAAAAACAACATATAAGAATTAACATAAAAAAATACAATGAACAAAGAGACACTTGCCAAAATCTTTCCGTACCATTAAGCGGCACTGTTTGCAATAAGAGCTTTCGTAAAGCCGTTTTCCTCATTTAAGGTTATATCACAGGCAATAAGCGTTCCGCGGCAGATAACAAGATTGGCTCTTACGTTTTCGGCAAAATCGGGATAGTTTAAAACAGTGTAGCTGTAAAGAACCGCGTCCTCGCCCGCATACTTTTTAAGATCAAAGCCCTGAGAACACTGCAATTCGTTATATTCCTCGTATATTTTCCCAAAAACCTCGGGAATACGTATTTCCTGCGTTTCCGGGTCGGGAGTGACAATCAGTCCGTTGTTATTGAGAAATTCCACCCTTTCGGAATTTGCGTTAAGCTCCGTTTTGTTTTCTTCGGTTTTTCCGAAGAGATTCTTTGCGAGAAAAAGTATCCCTATCACTATTCCGAGAAAAATTACCGATAAAATTATATGCTTTGCGGTCGATCTTTTCATGGCTCTGCCCTTTCTTATACGATTTATTTCTACAATATATTCGTAACATAAAGAAAATATGCGAATATAATGGTACTGAGATGAAAATCTTAGGAGAAAATGCTATGAATAATACCGATACCCTCTGCAAAATGACCGAGGGATGCAGGTGCAGAGTCAAAAAAATGCTGATAGGCGGCGCTATGCGCAGACGTCTCAATGACATAGGACTTATCGAAGGCACAGATATTCTGACTCTTAACCGAAGTCCATCGGGTGATCCCGCCGCTTATTTCATCAGAGGCGCGGTCATTGCTCTTCGTGACGAAGAAGCTGAAAAAATTTCTGTAGAGAGAATAAACTGACATAAAAACGGAGCGCTTTTCGCTCCGTTTTCTGTATTTATCGGATATTAAAGCAAACGGCATTGAAATTTGCGATCCCGTTTACTGTAAATCACTTCAAGTGAAAAGCTATCCGGCGTTATAAAAAATTTCAATAAGAACGACAGCCATTTCGATTCTGAATAAATCTTTCACCCTCCGACAGTGAATTATTTAATTTGCCTATTGGAATTCAAGTAAAATTATGCTATAATATATCTCGGAATAAAAAATAACGTTTGCGGAAAACGGAATACTCTCTTTTATTGTAAAATATCTACAATTTTTTACGATTTTTTTGTGCATGTATACAAAACGAAAAAATTTTTTATTCGCCTGCAACAAAATGAATCAAAATCTCCACTATTATTATGACAGGTAAAAAGAGCGTATGGCTTAATGATCCGTTCCGCATCTGCAAACAGCGGATACGAGGTGATTCGATAAATTATGAGCAAGGACTTTGCGGACTGCGTAAAAAAAGCGCAGCAGGGCGACGCCGATGCTTTTGCCGAACTTTATTCCCTTGTTTACAAGGATCTGTACCGGATCGCTCTTTTAAACCTGAACAATAATGAGCATGACGCTTCAGATGCGGTTAGCGACGCAGTTCTCGACGCCTTTGCTTCGATAAAAAATCTCAGAAACGAAAAAGCCTTTAAAACCTGGATCATCCGTATCCTTACCGTTAAGATAAAAAATAAACAGAAGGAATATATAGATGAACGGAATTACAGGGACAGCGACGACAACCTCGCGGAAACGGAATCCGTGAACGAAACCCGCTATCAGGACTTTGAGACGCTTGAAGCAATGAAAAATCTCGCCGAGGAAGAAAGACTAATGCTTTCCCTTGACGCGGTGAGCGGCTTTAAAAGCGAGGAGATCGCAAAAATGTGCGGCACAAATGCAAATACCGTCCGCTCTAAGATCTCCAGAGCTAAGGATAAGCTCAGAAAACTGCTGTCAGACTGAATCTTTACGTAAAGGAGGTGGAAGACTTGAAAAACGAAAAAGAATTCGGTTCAAATGATGTATTTGATGAAATTACGGAACTTATAAGAAAAGATACAGATAGAATTATTGTCCCCGAAAATCTTGAACCCGATAATATCGCAATGATGCTTAAGACACGCTCCGGGACTGCAAACGGAGCAAAAGGCGGACTTCGCAAAAGAAATATCGCTGTCGCTTCACGCGCTGCCGCACTTCTGGCAGCCTGCGCGGCTCTCGCTGCGGGAGTGGGAATTTACGGCTCCGTTAATAAGGAAACAGCACTGCTTGACAGTCAGATAGAATACGAGGACGTTTCCGGTCACGACTCATATGATGATCTTTACGATATCTATTCGAGAATATACCTTAACAGTACGGCTTCTTTGTCAGTTTCGGACGATATATCCGCCGAGGATTTCGCAGAGGAATTATCAGATGCGGATACTGTAAAATCCGCCGACGGAGCAATCTATTTCACCGGAAACGGAAGGATTGTAAAGGCGTCCGCCGACGGTATCGCCGTGTGCGCGGATATCGGCGGCAAGCTGCCGCTTGAAATGTATATCGATAATAATAAGCTTATTCTTGTTTCGGAAAACGCCGAACCGATGAACTCGCCCGATGTTCCAGCTGACGGCGGAAACTTAGCAGCGGCGGATAACGGGTCTTCCTCTTCCGAAGCAGACAAATATGTCACGGCGGATATCTATGATATCTCTGACGGATTTTGTTTCCTTGAAAGCTTTTCTCAGAGCGGAGGATATATTTCCTCCCGTGTTTTCGGCGGTAATCTCAGCATAGTTACCGACTATGCCGCTTCCGAACTTGAAAACAAAAATGGAGAAGATCTTGGCAGCTTTGTTCCTTATTATGAATTAAACGGCAAGAGAATTTACGCGGCGGCTGAAGATATTTATGTCTTTGAGGATGCCGAAAGCGCCGATTATACGGTCGTGTCTTCCTATAATCTGGAGGGAGGAGCGGTTTCCGTTAAGGCTGTTCTCGGAAGTAGCGGAAAGGTATTCTGCCCGTCCGATACGCTTTATATAATTTCTGCGGGCAACAAAAACGCTCCAAAGCCGTATACGGCAATATCAAGCTTCTCGCTTGACGGCACGATTGAATATATTTCGGGAGGCTCGGTAGAGGGAAGCGTTCTCCTCAGCAGCCTTGACGAAAAAGACGGAACACTTCGCGCAGCCGCTGTCAATACAATGGACGATGGTACGATATGCACGGATATTTACGTTCTTGACTCAAAACTCCATGTAATAAACAGCGCGGGTCAGCTTCTTCCCGGAGAAAAAGTGAGAAAGGTATCCTTTGCGGAAAGATACGCGAGCCTTTACACTGAAAAGGATTCTCCGCCCGATCTGGTGCTTGATCTTTCGGAATATCCTCCCGAAGTTGCTTCCGATATGATGGCTTCCGATTCGATAGTTTACGGCAAATATGACAGCGATTTCGTTCTGGGTTCGGGTATTATAAAGGAAACGGATGAAAACGGACAAGAAGAATATTTCCTCAAGCTTTCGATGTTCTCCGCATCGAGCGGAGCGGAGTTTGACAGTGTGAGAGTTGCAAGCGGCGCGAAACTTTATTCCGACGCGGCGCTTCGGAGAAAATCCATTCTTATGGACAGTTCTCTCGGAATCATAGGAGTTCCCGTCAGCGTGACCGATGATTCGGGAGTGCGGAGTGCGTATTATCTGTACCGATTCGATTCCGCAGACGGCTTTAACGAAATAGGCAGAGTGGAATTTTTGGGCGGCGACAGAAGCGGCAATTTCAGAACGGCGTATGTAAGCTCCGATACCATCTACATTATTTCGGACGCGAGAGTCGTTACCGCGGATATTTCCGACATGAAGATAAAAAAGGTCTGGACTATAGACAACTGAAAAATAAAAGGGGCGGACGCGTTATGCGCCTTGCTCCTTTTTTCGCGCCCGGGTACCGTAAAAACAAAATATTTCAAAAAACTCCGTAAATCCTCTTGAAAAGGGAAAAAAACCGTGGTATAATAAAATGAGAAATTCCGCTGATTTTATAGCAGCGGCATTGAAATTTGTACTTTCAGCCTGCGCAAAAATCATATACGCAAATTTTTGCCTGACTTCAGGTCAAATTTCTGATGCCGCTTAATATAAGCAATATAAAAGGTGAAAAAATGGGATATATAAACTACGGCAATAAACATCATGATACAATGCCGAAAAGACTTTTAAAGGGTCTTGCGTATTATATCGCGGGAACTCTTATAAATACATGGTTTGTCACGGTAATGACGGCTCTTTCGATGAAAGCGCTCATAATAAAGCTGCTTGTGGGAATAGCCGCGCTTTTCATTCTGGACGGACTTTTTTTCAACTATGCGGTAAACGCCGCAAAATCGGATAACGACAATATAAAATATCACGGCGGCAAAAAAGATAAATTCATGTCCTTAAAAATGGCTCTTTTTGCCCCTCTGCCTGCGTATGTTATGTATATTCTTCTTGTGCTTGCGAAAGCGGGAGTTTTCGGAAACAGCGCACTGGGAGTAAACGGCTTTAACTACTATATGCTGTGCAATCTCTATACAGTCCCGTGGATAGGACTTATAACGGACGGCAGAACTATGGAAACGCTTAATGTCTGGGGACTTCTGGGACTTCTGGCGCTTCTTCTGACAATGCCGCTCACGATAATAATCAGCTATGAATTTGCAAGGCGTGATATAGATATTTCCGAAAGACTTGTTTACGGGAAAAAACATGAATAACGGGAGGAAAAAACATGAATGCGGTAAATCATGCGCAGTTTGACAGAAAAATAAAAAAGATCCTCGTATCCGAAGAGGAAATAAAAGAAAAGGTAAAGGAAACGGGAGAGGAAATAAGCAGAATGTATGAGGGCAAGCCGCTGCTTCTGGTGAGTATTCTTAAAGGAGCGTTCGTCTTTATGGCGGATATCTGCCGAAATGTCACCATTCCGTGCGAAATAGGCTTTCTTGCCGCTTCAAGCTACAATATGGGGACCGTTTCTTCGGGAGAGGTAAAGATAACCATGGATCTTTCGCAGGATATCTCCGATTATCACGTTATAATAATAGAGGACATAATCGACACGGGAAGAACCCTTGCCGACGTTGTGAAAATACTTAAAAACAGAAATCCGCTTTCTCTCAGGGTGATAACTCTTCTTGACAAGCCCGCAAGAAGAGAGGTGAATTTCGTTCCCGATAAAGCGCTTTTCGAGATACCCGATTACTTTGTTGTGGGATACGGGCTTGATTTTGGGGAACTGTACCGTAATCTTCCGTATGTTGCGGAATACAATTACGATAAAGGGATATAAAGCAGCAGGCTATTACTAATTAACAAAAAAGGAATATTTTATTAAAATTATTTGTTATTTTATACGCTTGACTCAAAAACACAAATATGATATAATAAAAAAGTCATAATCGTTATGAATTTTTTACATGGAGGAATCTGTACATGAAATTAATCAAAAAAATAGCCGCTCTGCTTCTTACGGCAGCTATGCTTGTCACTGTTCTTCCCGTGGCAGTTTCGGCGGAAAATATGTTTAAGGAAGCAAAAAATATTGACAGCGGCAAAAAGGTTTCGTTTTCACTGGCGCGGGACGAGTATAAATTCTACAAAATCACGCCGGCCAAAAGCGGAACAGCTACCGTAAAAATTACATCGGACGCGAATACGGTTTACTTTTACGTTTACGATGAGGACGGGAGCGACGTCGAAGTAAAATCCGATATTACATCGGGAAGAAGAAATAGTTTCAATACGGAGACTTATTATCAGAACAGTAAAACCGGCATTTTTAAAGCGACAATGAGTTTCAGCGTAAAAGCGGGCGAAACCTATTACATGAAAGTAGATGCCGCGAGATCTTCGGGGCAAACTGAAGCGGAGTTTGAACTGACGTTCAAATATCCGACCGCCGATAGTTCTTCAAGCACTTCTTCCGAAGCGTTTATGACGCTTACGATGAAAAAGGGTGATACTCTGCAGCTTGGCGCAAACGGTGAAAACGCGAAATGGACATCCTCCGATAAAACTGTTGCTTCTGTTTCCTCAAAGGGACTTGTTACCGCAAAGAAGGCAGGAAGTGCGGTAATTACTGTAAAATGCGGCTCAAAATCTCAGACAATAGAAATAATTGTAATATAAGTCTATGTCATTAACATATAAAACGGCTTTGGGGTGCTAACCAAAGCCGTTTTTGTTTTATTTTCTCAGCTGTTTTAATTTTTCTCTGACCTCCGATATGTCTTCCGTATGAGTAATTCCGAAGGCCTCATCGGGAGTGGGAATAACTCTCATTGTAAGCTCGCCGTCTTGTATCATTTGTGAAAGAATTATGGGAATGGAAAATTCCTTCTTTGCGTCATGTGTTTTATTGACTTCTTTAAGAAAAGCCGTGAATTTTTCTTCAAAAACACTCATGATTTTTTCGGGAAAGCCGAAGAAATTCATAGAAGCGAGTGAATTCTTATCGAGAATCCTTCTTTCGCCCATATAATTTTCTCCCGTGAGAGAGCCGTCCTTTTCTATTGTAATGCCGTATGTTTCGTTGATTTTTGTGAGAAATCCGTCTTTCATTTCGCAGACGGCGCGGTTGACGTTTCCCTGTCCGACGCAGCTTTTAAGTACATAACCTGCCATGCACGCAGAAATGACGTTTTCATCGGCGTGTTTTTCCGAAAGGAATCCGTAAATTTTCTTATATGTATTCGCACCGTAATAATCGTCCGAATTAATGACCGCGAACGGAGCGTGAACAACGTTTCTTGCAGCCAGAACCGCATGAGCTGTTCCCCAGGGTTTGCGTCTTTCATATTCCGCTTTTATGGGGGTATCGTCCGCGTCCTGAAATACGACATCGGTTCTGACGCCGTATTTTTCCGTAAAAGCTTCGGTTTTTTCCCTGAATTCCTTTTCGATATCCCGTCTTATGATGTATACGATGTGATCAAAGCCTGCCGCAGCCGCGTCCGCAGCGGCGTATTCCATGAGAGTTTCCCCATTTTCTCCCATAGGCATGAGCTGCTTTATTCCCGCGCCGAATCTGCTGCCTAAACCCGCAGCCATTATTAACAGAGATATATTTTTCATAGCAAGAAATCTCCT
Organism: uncultured Ruminococcus sp.; assembly: GCA_964501705.1. Classification (GTDB taxonomy): domain Bacteria; phylum Bacillota; class Clostridia; order Oscillospirales; family Ruminococcaceae; genus RGIG4694. The sequence continues at coordinate 7,097 of CAZCUQ010000075.1, forward strand.
TTTGTTTTATTATATAGTCAACGACATTGAAATTTGTACTTTCAGCCTGCGCAAAAATCATATATGAAAATTTTTGCTTGACTTCAAGTCAAATTTCTAATGTCGCTGACTATAGCCATATTATAGCATATCGGGGAAAAAAAATCAATAGCGAACCGATAAAATTCAAAAGAGGCAGGATAAATAATATCCTGCCTCTCGTAGTTATCGCGTCAGACCTTGCCCCTTACGGAAGCTACCGCCGCCGCAAGAGAATAAACCTCCCTTTCGGTGTTGAATACGGAGGGAGCAAACCTTACCGCGCCGTCGGGAAGAGTCCCTATTGATTTGTGCGCAAGAGGCGCACAGTGAAGCCCGCCTCTTAACGCAAAGCCTTTGTCGTTTAAAATCCCGGCGGTTTCTTCGGGGAGAACCCCTCTTACGTTAAATAATACTATCGGAAGATATTTTGCTCCTCTTTTTCTGTAAATTATGACGTTTTTCTTGCCTGACAAAAGAGAGATGAAAATATTGCAAAGTCTCATTTCGTGTTTGCAGATATTTTCCGCGCCTATCCCTTTGACAAAATCAAGACCCGCCGAAAGCGTGCATATCCCTACGGTGTTTACCGTTCCGCTTTCAAGAGAATCGGGAAGAAAATCGGGCTGAGCGGGTTCTATGGAGGTGCTTCCCGTGCCTCCCTCAATCATGGGAAGAACTTTGTATTTTCCGTCCGATATGAGAAGTCCCGTTCCGGCTGCCGCATATAATCCTTTGTGAGCGGCGGCGCAGAGAATATTGATATTGTCTCTTTTGATGTTTATATCCTTTATCCCGCAAACCTGCGCTCCGTCGGCAATGAAGCAGATGTTTCTCATTTTGCAGAGCTTTCCGATCTGTGCATAAGGAGTAAGCTGACCCGTTACGTTGCTTCCCATTGTGAAAATTACGGCGCGGGTCTTCGGAGTGATGAGCCTTTCCACATTTCTTACCGTAACATTGTCATCGGCGGAAACTGCGGCCACGGAATACCCGCAGCCTTTTTCCGACAACGAATATACAGGCCGCCATACGGAATTATGCTCAAGCTCGGAAATAATGACGTGGGAATCCTTTGTGAGGACGCCCTTCATGGCAAAATTAAGCGCGTGCGTACAATTTAGCGTAAATACGGTATTTTCGGACTCTGCGCCGAAGAAGTCGGCGGCTTTTTTTCTTGTGTCGTAAACCATTTCCGCCGTTTTCAGGGAGATGTCGTGTCCGCTTCTTCCGGGATTGCCGCCGTATTCAAGAATTGCCGCAGCGGCAGCCTGACGTACGCTGTCGGGTTTGGGGAATGTCGTCGCGGCATTGTCGAAATTAATCATTTCCCCTTTTCCTTTCCGTTTAATGTCTTTCGGATATGGCTTTTACCGTTATACCGAAATCCTCGAGAAGCGATGTTATTTTTTCGGGCGGAGCGTCCGTAACTACACTGTAGCCGCAGCCCGATGCGAGAGATCTCGGAGTTCGTATCACTTTCGCCTCGTATCCGTCGGAACTGAGGATATTTTTAGCCTTTTCCGCGAAAGTTATCGAGGCGAAGGCAGCCGTATATTTTTTCAAGCGAATACATCCTTTCCGAGGAAACAATATACTTTCCTCTTCTGGTATTATATTCCGAAAATTGTTTTCTGTTCACAACTGTTACCGCTTTCAAGTTATTTTTCACTTATTGTCAACTTCAATTTAGTTTTCATTTGATGTTTGTCTTACCGTTTCCGCCGTAGCTTTTGGTTAGTTATCATTTGTTGTAACTTTGGAGCTTCAGGGGGCAAAGAGGGAACCATAGGGGCGGGGGAA
>CAZCUQ010000076.1:0-8646 GCA_964501705.1 uncultured Ruminococcus sp.
ATCGACGCTCCCATGAAATACATAAGAAAAAGAGTTCCTTACGTTATCGGTCTTGTCGGACTGAAAGACAAGATGAAAGCTTACCCTACCGAAATGTCGGGCGGCGAACAGCAGAGAGTCGCTCTTGCGCGCGCTCTCGTCAACGACCCCAAGCTTATCATAGCAGACGAACCTACGGGAAATCTTGACCCCAAAACGTCGATAGAAATAATCCAGCTTCTTCAGGGAATAAATCAGTGCGGAACTACCGTGCTTATGGTCACTCACGAGCATGAGCTTGTCAAGCGCTTCGGCGGAAGAACCATCTCCATTCTCGACGGAAGAATCAAATTCGACGATATTATCTGATAAAACGGAGTGGAATAATGAGACTTAGCAGCTTTACTTATCTGACAAAACAGGGCTTTCGGAATATCTGGACAAACAGGATAATGTCCTTTGCCTCGCTCTGCATACTTATAGTTTCGCTCCTGCTTGTCGGCTTTGCCGTGCTTTTTACGGAAAACATAAATCTTATCATCGGCAATATCGAAAACAAGAACGAAGTCATTCTCTTTTTGGACGATCTTTCGGACGAGGAAATAGACGCTCTCGGTTCGGAGCTTCGCGAAATGGACAATATCAGCAATGTGACCTTCTACTCAAAGGAAGAGGCTTTTGAGGATATGAAAAGCGGCATGGAAAACGCCGAGGAGCTTTTTGAATATATCGGCGATGACAGTCCTCTCCCCGATTCCTACAGGCTCAGAGTAACCGATATCAGCAAGATGAGTTCAACTCTCATGCAGATAAACAGTCTTACGGGAATATATTCCGTCAAAGCTCCCACGGATTTTGTAAGCGTCCTCACAGGTATGCGTTCTATCGTGTATATCCTGTCGATTGTGCTTATTTCCGCGCTTATCATAGTCAGCATGATTATTATTTCAAATACCACAAGAGCAAGCGTTGATATCAGAAAACGCGAGATCGCTATTATGAAATATGTAGGCGCAACAAACACCTTCATAAAGATCCCTTTTTTCATCGAAGGACTTATAATGGGCATCTCCGCGGGAGTTATCGCCACTTTCGCAACATGGGCGGGATATGACGCCATTATCAACGTTCTTATGAGCGATACAACTCTTTGGGGAGCGCTCGGTATCACAGGCTTTATTTCCTTTGAAACGGTCGCTTTCAAAATGACTTTATGCTATATCCTGGCGGGAGCCGCTGTCGGCTCTGTCGGAACGGTTATCAGCACGAGAAAATATGTTAAAGTGTAAGATTGACATTTTCACATTCCAAATACTCAAACGGACGTGAAAAAGATTATATAAGGAGTATTTTCCTAATGAAAAAACCTTTGTTTATGAAAATTGCCGCTGCGGTTCTTTCCGTTTCTTTTCTCGCTGTGAGCGGAGGGATTACCACGGCGGACAATGATGATACTATCGCGGCTCTCGAAGAAAAGAGAACGGCTCTCACCGAAAAAAGACTGGCGCTTGAAAGCGAACTTGAAAAATATAAAGACGGGATCGAAACACAGGAAAAGTACCTGGAGCTTTACGATGAAAAAATGGCTGTGGAAGAAGAGGAAATGAATAACCTCTCCGAACAGATAAAAGTTATAAACAGCAGGATCAGCAGTCTCGACGCACAGATCGAGCAAAAACAAAGAGACGTTGATGAGGGAATAATGCAGTTTAAGGAACGTCTCCGCGTTATGTATATGTCGGGCAGCGACAGCGTTGCCGATGTTATTACAGGTTCTTCAAGCTTTTACGATATCCTCGCAAGGCTTGAAATGGTTCAGAGGATCTCTGAACACGACAACGAAATGATCTCTGACCTCTGCTTCATGCTTGATGAATTAAACGGCGATAAAGACGCTCTTGAAAAAGAAAGAGCCGAGCTTAAATCAAAAAAGGAAGAACAGGAATCTGTTTTGGAGTCTCTTCGCGAAACCTATGCAAATCACAGGGAAACCAAGGAATGGTACGAAAAACAGGCGGAGGCAAGAGCGGCGGAAACTGACGAAATAAAGGCCAAAGAGGCGGCAGCCGAAGAAGAGCTTCAGGATTATATCCGCAAGCAGCAGGAAGAGATCGCTGAAAAAATGGCCGCAAAAAAGAAAAAGGAAGAGGAAGAAAAAAAGGCAAGGAAAGCCGAGGAAGAAAAAACCGCTGTCTCCTCCCAAACCGAGACAACGACCGAAACAACTTCCCAAACAGAAACCGAAATAATTACCGACTCCCCCGTTACCGAAGGATATGATCTGTATTCTCCCTCCGATGATTATGATTTTGAGGAAGTGACAACAGCTTCTCTTTTCACCGAAACGGAAGGACGTTCCGATGATCCGTATTTTTCTTATGAATGGGGAAAAAATTATAACCCCGATGAAGAAACAGATGAGGACGAATCATCCGAAAGCTCCTTTGGTTACGGCACAAGCTCACAAACGGGATTTATCTGGCCCGTTCCGACCGTTAGAAATATGACCGACGGATACGGCAGCAGATATATAGAAGAAGAAGGCTCCAGCGATTTCCACAAGGGAATAGATATCAATAAACCCGGCTGCGCGGGCGAGCCTATTGTGGCTTCGGCAGGAGGAGTGGTCATTACCGCGTCAAATACGGGCAACGGCTACGGAATCCATGTAGTTATCGACCACGGAGACAATATTGCTACGCTTTACGGACATATGGAAAGCACGACGGTAAGCGTCGGAGATGAAGTAACTCAGGGTCAGGTCATTGGCTATATAGGTCAGACAGGCTACGCCTACGGCTATCACTGCCACTTTGAAGTGAGAGTAAACGGTCAGCACGTTGACCCGTTAGACTACGTCTCCATGGACAATTGAAAATAGCGTTAACCGATCGGAATCACAAGGTTTCGGTCGGTTTTATGAATCAATATTCTTTGAAAGGCATTCAAATAATGGGAAAAAGTATTCCTCTCGGAACAGCCGTCGGTCTTATGGCTGTCTCCGCTGCTGTGACTTATGTTATTACAAGCAATGTTTCTCTCGGCATATTCAATGAAAAAATAAGCTCCGTCAGCGAAAAAGAAGATATGTACTCCACCCTCTCCGAGGCGGACAGCTTCGCAAGAACATATTATATCAGCGATATCGACCCGCAGAAGCTCCTCTCCTCCATCTCAAAGGGATATGTAAACGGTCTTTCCGACCCTTATGCCGCATACTACACGGCGGATGAGTTTTCTCTTCTCACCGAGCAGTTTTCGGGATATTTCACAGGTCTTGGATTTACCTATGAAAAAGATCCCAGCGGCTATGCGAAAGTCACATCGATAACCGAAGGCTCTTCCGCCGACGAGAACGGAATCAGTGCGGGAGACATCGTCATGGCAGTAAATAACGTAAATCTTATCGCATATCCCGGCGGTTATAACGAAGCAGTCAAACTTTTTACACCTGCCGCGGGAACAAAGGTAAAGCTTCAGCTTAAACGCACCGATGAAAACGATAAGGTCAGCTTTTTTAATGTCGATCTCGTTTCCTCGAAAACGGAAATAATCTCCGTCACGGGAAGAACAGCGGGAAATGTCGGCGTTATCCACATAAGCGAATTCAACGACACTACTCCCGAACAGTTCACTTACACTGTAGATATGCTTCTTTCGGAGGGCGCGGACAGATTCTTATTTGACGTGAGAGACAACGCGGGAGGAAAAATTTCCTCTCTTACGGCAGTTCTGGAAGAGATCCTGCCTCCCTGCGAGGCTGCGCGGGCTTTCTACAAGGCAAATGATGAGCCGCTTATCGAAACAACGGACGAAAATCAGCTTAATTACCCTATGGCTGTCCTGATAAACAACGGCACAAAGGGCGAAGCGGAGCTGTTCGCGTACATCCTTAAAGATGAAAAGAACGCTGTTACCGTAGGAAAAACCTCATACGGGAAAGGCGTTTTACAGGAGACATTCCGTCTTTCCGACGGAGGGGCAATAAAATTTTCCGTTGCGTCCATGCAGTCGAAAAGCAGAGTGAATTTCACGGGAATAGGCATAAAACCCGATTACGATGTGAATCAGACATCAGATATCAACCCGTACAAGCTCTCCGCGAGCGAACAGGACAAATTTGACGCTCAGTTTATCAAGGCGCGTTCCATCATTGAAGCCATGTAATCAGGAGAAATGCCTATGTTTTTCAAAAAAAACAGGAACATCTACAAGGACTGCGCGGTTATCCTCTCCGAAGAGGGATATTCGGAAAATTACATTGATTCGGTAAAAAAAATATCGGACAGCGCGAAATCTCCGGCTGAAATATCTGAGGGAAAAAATTATCTCGCTGCGGCGTATCTTTTTAAAGGAGATCTGTCCGAGTCTCGGAAATATTTCTCCGAATGTGACGCCGATACTCTCCCTGAGATGATAAGACAAAGCTACGGTGCAAATTATATCTTATGCCTGTTTCTTATGAATAAATTCAAGGAAGCCGAGGAAATCTACGAAAAACTCAACAGATATATTTTAAGCGACGGCGGAATATTAATGAGAAGAAGCATGGGGATTCATCAGTTTATCGCGGGAAATTATTCCGCTGCCGTGACCGTATTTGTTTTTGCCATAAAAAACGCTGTGGGATTTTCACCGCAAAGTCCCCCTATGCTTGATATCTGTCTCGTCAAAACTCTTATGAAGCTCGATATGTACGACAAAGCCGCCGAATATACCGCTGATTTCGCAAAATACGAAGATCTCGGCAGGATCGGCACCCTCACAAAACAAATGAAAAAGAAGATTTTCGATGAAATTTCCCCGTCAGGAAAGGTCAGAATGATAAAGACAAAAAACAAGAAAAAATAAAGAGGCACATTCAAATGCGCCTCTTATTTATTTGATGAGCGGTTCGCTCTCGTGTCTTTTCGGTCTGCTCATAAGTCTCGAAATAGCTTGTTTTACGTTATTTTCCGCAAACAAAAGTTCATAGAGCTGTTCAGTGATCGGCATGGAAATGGCTTCCTTATGTGCAAGCTGATATGCCGCTTTAGTGCAGAAATACCCCTCAACCGTGCCGACCTCCCTGACGGCTTCATCGGGAGAAATTCCCTGTCCGATGAGAATCCCCGCGCGTCTGTTTCTGCTGTGCATACTTGTGCAAGTGGCAATAAGATCGCCGATGCCCGTAAGTCCAGAAAAAGTCGTTTCCTTTGCGCCCATAGCTGCTCCGAGTCTTGTAATTTCAGCTATTCCTCTTGTCATAAGAGCCGCTTTCGTGTTGTCGCCGTAACCTACGCCGTCGCAGATCCCCGCGCACAGCGCTATGATATTTTTAAGCGCTCCGCCGAGTTCACAGCCTATTATATCATCGCTTATATATACTCTGAAAAAATCGCTGTTCATGACACTCTGTATATAATCCGCACAGCCGTCTTTTTTCGATGAAACGCATACCGTCGTCGGCATGAACAGAGCCACCTCCTCCGCATGAGACGGTCCGCTGAGAACCGCAATCCTCTCGGTGGGAAGTTCCTCGCCAAGCACCTCGGACATTCTCATCAAGGTTTCCTGTTCAAGTCCCTTTGCCGTATTCAACACGACCGATTTTTCCGTAAGATACGGAGAAACCTTTTTTGCGGTCTCCCTCACCGCGGAAACTGGAACGGCGAAAATTATCATGTCCTTATCCCTAAGTTCATCAAGGTCATCGGTAAAACGAATACTTTCGGGAATTTTCACTCCGGGGAGTTTTCGGTAATTATCCCTGTGACTTAAAATATCCTCAAGACGGCTTGTTTTTACCGTGATATTGTGTCCCTTTTTATCAAGGGAGACTGCAAGCGCAAGCCCGAACGCACCCGCGCCGTATATCAGAATATCAGCCTTATTCATAATATATAGTCCTTTCGGTTTAATACGGTATTATTCCTTTTTCTTTTGTCCGATCTTGTTTTCCTCACCTGCCATAAGCCGTTTTATATTCACTCTGTGCATATATACAATAAGAAGCCCGGACAGAAGAGTAAGAGAGGCATACAAGAGAGACTTCTCCGCAGCGTCTCCGCGAAGAAAATAATTAACAAGAAACGTAAGGATCGGATAAAAAAGCGCCGCCGATATCGAACCTACCGATACATACTTTGTAGTAAAAGCTACGATCAGGAAAAACGGAATAATTATGCAAAATGTCACAGGATCGACCACAATAAGCACCGAGCTTGCGACAAGCACTCCTTTTCCGCCCTTAAAGCCGTAAAACACCGGGAAAATATGCCCGATCACCGCAAAAATTCCCGCAATATAGCCGATCGCCTGTGCGTCAATGAAATATTCATCGCTGAAATTCTCGCCGAGCAGAAGCTTACAGATGAGCTGACTCAAAAGTACGGCGATTATTCCCTTGCCGAGATCTCCGATGAGCGTGAGCAGTCCAAGACCTTTTCCGTAGCACCGTATGGTATTTGTAAGTCCCGCGTTTTTGCTCCCGTGTTCTCTGATATCCTCATGCTTCAAAAGCCTTACCACAATGATAGAACTGTTTAAGCTCCCCAGAAGATACGATATCGCGGCTGTCAGAAGAATTGAAATTATCTGCATTATTATTCCCCTTTTTATTTGCTGTCGTTTCTGTCTCTTTCTCTTATGATAAATTTTACGGGAGTACCGTCAAGTCCGAAGGTTTCTCTTACTTGATTTTCAATATATCTTTTATACGAGAAATGAAACAGATCCGCACGATTAACAAACATTACAAACGTGGGGGGTCTTGTCGAGGGCTGCGTCATATAATATATTTTAAGACGCCTGCCCTTATCCGACGGCGGCTGTACCCTTGCAGTCGCGTAGGATAATACGTCGTTTAACATTCCCGTGGATATTCTCATGCAGTTTGCGTTATTTACGGAATTGATAAGTTCAAACAGCTTATTTATCCTCTGTCCCGTTTTTGCGGAAATAAACAGAAACGGCGCATAGGACATAAAGCTGAAATCCTGCTTTAGCTTTTCGGTAAATTCATTCATGGTATTGCCGTCCTTTTCAACGGCGTCCCATTTATTGACGACAATGATACAGCCCTTTCCCTTTTCGTGAGCATAGCCCGCGATTTTTGTATCTCCCTCGGTGATTCCCTGAGTTGCGTCTATCATGATAACGGCGACCTGAGCACCGTCAACAGCCATATAGGAGCGAAGAGTGCTGTAATGTTCGATTTTTTCCGTCACCTTGGATTTTTTTCTTATTCCAGCGGTATCGACGAAGATATATTTTCCAAAGTCGTTTTCAATTATCGTATCGGTGCTGTCTCTTGTTGTCCCTGCGATATTGGAAACGATAGCTCTGTTTTCGCCCGATATTTTATTGATAAGCGAAGATTTTCCCACATTCGGTTTTCCTATGACCGCGACTCTGATATGCTCCTCATCATCGGGATCGCTTGTTTCCTCCGGGAAAAAGCCGACTATTTCATCGAGCAGATCTCCCGAACCGTGACCGTGAGCCGCCGAAACAGCTACGGGCGTTCCCAGACCGAGATTAAAAAATTCGTAAAATTCCATGGGAGGTTCTCCTATGGAATCCACCTTATTTACGGCGAGGACGATGGGTTTTCCGCTTTTTCTGAGCATTCCGGCGACCTCGGAGTCTCCCGAAGTGAGTCCCGCCCTGATATCGGTGAGAAATACTATAACATCGGCTTTTTCCACGGCTATTTCAGCCTGCGCTCTCATCTGTTCGAGAATAACGTCATCGGAATCGGGTTCAATTCCTCCCGTATCGACTATCATAAATTTTCTGCCTCTCCACTCGCACTCGGAATAAATCCTGTCGCGGGTGACTCCGGGAGTATCCTCGACAATGGAGAGTCTCCTTCCGATAAGCTTGTTGAACAAAGTCGATTTGCCGACATTGGGTCTGCCGACAACGGCAACTATGGGCAGCGACATATATATCATCTCCTTATATTACAGTAACTCTGACATCCGTTTTACGGAGTGATTTTAAAAAAAGCAGAGCGGAAAATCTGCTCTGCTTCTCATAGGAATTCTTACGCTTCCTTTTTGATTACCTCAACGCCCTTGTAGTAGCCGCAGTTCCTGCAAACCTTGTGCGGAGCGGTAAGCGCACCGCAGTGCGGGCAAGCAACTAAAGCGGGGGTGTTCAACTTCCAGACAGCAGATCGTCTCTTATCACGTCTTGCTTTGGAAACCTTTCTCTTTGGTACTGCCATTTTCAGCACCTCCTTTTTCAGATTAAACAGCAGTTTTCTGTTTTGGGTTAATTTTCGCAGCCGCAGCTGCCTTCGTTAAGGTCGGCTCCGCAGTGTATACACAGACCCTTGCAGTCATCCTTGCAAAGCAGCTTTGTCTCTATCGCGAGCAGTCCGTCCCCGACAGCGTGGTCATCGACTGTAATACAGTCGTTTTCCGTAACGATATATTCATCGTTATCGTTATTTTCATTCAGACCGCGCACAAGAATATATCGGGAATCCGTATTAAAGCTTTTTTTAATGGGTTTCAGACACCTGTCGCACCTTGCGTCAAGCGTAAGATTGACAGTATATTTCAAAACGGCGATGCCCGCGCGGTTATAAACCTTTCCCACAACATGGAAACGATCAAAGGAATAACCCTTAATTGCCGAAAGTCTGTCATTTACAAGGTCGTAATGCTTTCCGAGCTT
>CAZCUQ010000077.1:0-8490 GCA_964501705.1 uncultured Ruminococcus sp.
TCCGCGCGACCGCTGGATATACGCGCATTTTGCTTCCTTTACCTTTTTAAATATTTCAGCGACATCGGGTTTTCCGTCAGGACCTAAGAGAACCTCGTCATATTCTATTCCGTAGTCTTTAAGAGAGCCGTTTCCCGTTCCTCGAAGACCGATAACCTCTTCAAGGGTATCGTAAGGTCTGCCTGTAAGAGAGACTATTCTGTCGCCTGTGCGGAGAATCCCGAAAAGCGCGCAGGTGAGAGCGTGCGTTCCCGAAACGAACGTATGGCGAACAAGAGCGTCCTGTGCGCCGAACGCGTCCGCGAAAACCTTATCGAGAGTATCTCTTCCTTTATCACCGTAGCCGTAGCCCGATGATCCCTTGAGACAATCCTCTCCCACACGGTTATCTATAAAAGCCTTTAAAACTTTTTCACCGTTTGCTCTTGCCGTTTTGTCAATTTCGAGGAATTTAGATTCGCACGCCGCTTCAGCTTTTGCGGCGAGCCGTAGTATTCTTTCGTCGATCCGGAAGCCGCTTTTTATCACGGGTTTGGGGTCAAAAATTTCTGCCATATCAGTATTATCCTTTCAGTGTAAAGTAAGTATCCGAGTTTATTATTTTATATCCGTTTTTAACGTAAAACGGAACTGTTTTGTCAAATGAGAAAACTCTCGCGTCAAGACTGCGGCGGTTTAAATGCTCTTCCGCTTTTCGGAGAATCAATTTTCCGAATCCCTCGGAGCGGAAATTCGGCATAACGGCGATTTCCGAAATAAAACCGAATTTTTCCGATGTAAACTCTATCTGTCCGACGGCGATGTTTTTGTATAAAAATAATTCGCTTACATTATGTCTGATTCTGTGGGAAGTATCGGCGTACCATAAATCATGTGTAATTCCGTCAAAAGAGCTTTCGAGTATTTTATAGGCGTCCGAAAGTTTTTCGTTATGGAAAAAATCCTCATCCTCCGGGCATGAACATAATTTTTCCGCTTTTTTTTCAAGAAGATATCTTTTATGCTTTTCAAATCCCCGGAGATTTTTAAGATTCGGCGCTTCAACGGAAAAAACTCCATCAAATCCAAGAAAGAGAGTAAGCTCGGTTTCATCGGGAGGATTTCCGCCGATAACAGCATTTCCGTTATTTATGAGAATAATTCCTCCGCCGTTATCCGTATATTCATAAAAACGGCAGAAATCATACTCTGTCTTGTAAGCTCTGAAAAGCGACTTGATTTTTTCTCCGTAATAATTGTCCGAAAGCTTTTCTGCGGGAATTTCGCATATCCTTTTGATCAATCCCCGCACCCGCCCGCGCAGAAGTCGGCAAGAAGCGCCGACAGCCTGAGAGTATCCTCAATATCGGAGATTTTCGCCGTGCAGGACGGAGAATGGAGATATCTGCAAGGCACCGAAACAGCCGCGGTGCGTATTCCGGCGCGCGTCAGATGAATTGCTCCGCTGTCGTTTCCTCCCGCAACGAGAGTTTTTGCCTGACATTTAATACCATTCTTTTCTGCAAGCATATTAGCCGCATTATAAAGCTCTCTGTCATATATCGTGCTTTTATCCATGTAGGATATCACCGCGCCGTTACCGCAGATACAGCATTTATCCGCTCCCTCTGCGGGAGGGATATCTGCGGCGGTCGTAGCCTCTATAACGACTGCAAAATCGGGATCAGCCGTATACGCGGCGGTTCGGGCGCCGCGAAGACCTACCTCCTCTTGCGTAACAAAGGTGAAGACCGCGTCGTGCATGAGCATATTATTTTTTATCATTTCCATAAGGCAGGCACAGCCCGCTCTGTCGTCGATAGCCTTAGCGGTGAGAAAACCGCTCTCGGAAATATTCGTGTCGGATTTAAAATACGCATAGTCGCCCGATTTAACATATTCTCCCGCTTCGTCGGAGTCTTTCGCGCCGATATCAATATACAAATCGGAGAAGCTTATCGGAGTTTTTCTTTTATCGGGGGAAAGATGATGATACGCCACTGTTCCGATAATTCCCGGGATGCCGTTTATTGTTATCTGTCTGCCCGCGCAGACATCGGCGTTTACTCCTCCGACGGAGGAGAACATAATCGTTCCGTCGGGATTAATATAAGTCGCCATAAGCCCGACCTCGTCCATATGAGCGGATATCATGACTTTGTTCCCGGAGGGGAGCTTCCCTTTCTTTTCGGCGATCACGCACCCCAGGGGATTAACGGTAATATGATCGCAGTACGGAGAAATTTCATTGATAATATAATCACGGACAAAGCTTTCGTCCCCCGAAGCGCCGTTTATTTCACAGAGAATTTTCAAAGTATCGAGCATTGTTATTTTTCCCCCTTAAACATCTGAAGATACGCGGCGATAAGCCGTGCGGCGGAATCAATATCGTTTATATCAACACATTCGACGGGCGTGTGCATATAACGAAGAGGGATCGAAACGGTCGCACCCTTTGCGCCGCCCCTTGAAATTGTGTATTTATCGGCGTTTGTGCCCGTATTTCCGTTCATTGCTTCTATCTGATACGGGATATTGTTTTCCTGTGCGAGTTTCAGAAGAGTTTCGGACAATTGCCTGTCGAGCACTGGAGAAAAGCCTATCATTGCGCCCTCGCCGAGAAGTCCGCATTCGCTTCGTTTTTCTCCTCCCGAATACGCGAAGGATACATCAACGGCAATTGCGATATCGGCGTTTATCTCATGCGAAAGCATAGCGGCGCCGCGAAGACCTACTTCTTCCTCGCGGGAAAAAGCGACGGTAAGGCGGCAGTTAAGCTTATCGGCGCTGATCATATCAAGCGCGCAGAGTATCGCGGCGATGCCCGATCTGTCGTCAAGAGAGGGGGAAGTTATTCTGTTTCTCCTCAAATTTACGCCGTTCGTATCGAATGTCACGCTGTCGCCTGCGGATATATATTCTTTTGCGGCTTCTTCGGAAAGACAGGTATCGATGAATATTTCATTTACCGCGCATACCTTGTTTTTTTCCTTGGAAAGATGAGGAGGAACAGCGCAGACGACCCCGCGAATATCTTTTTTTCCGTGAATTACAACTTTCTGCGCGGTAAGAATTCTCGCGTCGATTCCGCCGAGACTGTCAACTCTTAAAAATGCTCCCCGGGTGCTTGTCACGACGAATCCCACGGAGTCGATATGCGCGTCGAGAACAATTTTCGGGAGCTTTTCATCACCTTCTGTAATATCGGCGATAATTCCTCCGTTTGTGATTTTTATCTTATCGGTGTATTTTCCGAGCTTTTCCGAAAGGACATCGAATATCCTGTTTTCGTTTCCCGAGGGAGCGGGAATTTTCGCAAGCTCCAGAATCGTTTCATTTATATTCATAATTTATTCAAGAGCATTTACAAGTGATTTGAAATGCCTGCCTCTTTCCTCAAAATTTTTATATTTATCAAAGCTTGCGCTTGCGGGAGAAAGGGTAACGATATCGTTTTCTTTTGCGTTTTCTCTTGCGGTATGAACCGCTTCCTCCATGGAATTTACGCGGATTATTTTAAGCTTTTCGGAAGAATAGCTTTCATATGCCTTAACAGCCGTTTCGATTTTTTCTGCGGTATCTCCCGTGAGTATCAGGAGTTTAACTCTATCGTTTACGGGTTTTGCGAGAACGGAGTAATCGAGTCCCTTGTCGGAGCCGCCCGCGATAACGATAAGCTTTTCCGAAAAAGCGTTAAGTCCCGCCGTTACTGCTGCGGGGCTTGTGGCAATGCTGTCGTTATAATATTTTACTCCGTCCAGAGTGCGGACGTATTCGATACGGTGTTCAACGCCGCCGAAATTTTCCGCGACAGACTTCATTATATCGGGGGAGACTTCTCCGTAAAGCATTGCGGCCGCACCGAGATAATTCTGAACATTATGCATACCGGGTATCTTAATAATATCCTTGTGAAATATTCTTTCGTCGATATTATTATACTTATCGGTATAGGAAAGATACCCTTCCGCGTCAAGATAAGTTCCTCTTAAAGGCTTTTCCTTTACAGAATAGAAGAGAAGCTTTCCTCTTGCATCGCTGCTTAATGAGCGGGATATATCGTTGTCCATGTAAAGAACGGTCTTTGAAAAAGCGTTCTGATGAATGAGAAGATTTCTCTTTGCGTTTATATATTCATCCATGTCGTGATGGACGTTCAGATGGTCGGGGAAAACATTTGTGACAAGCGCACAGTCGGGAGAACGTCTCATGCTGATAAGCTGAAAGCTCGAAAGCTCGGCGACGGCGATATCGTCGGGTTTTATTTCTTCGATTATCGGAAGAAGAGCGCGCCCTATATTTCCTCCCATATGAACTGTTTTTCCGCTTGCTTTAAGCATTTCGGAGATGATCGTAGTAGTCGTGGTTTTTCCGTCCGTACCCGTGATCCCGATAATTTTGCATGGGCAAAGGTCGAAGAAAACTTCCATTTCGGAAGTGACCGCAATTCCCTGTTCTCTTGCTTTTGTAAGCGCGGGACTGAGATAATACATTCCGGGCGTGCGGAAAACGATATCGCAGTTAAATATTTCATTGATATAGCTTTCACCGAGAGAGAACTCGCAGCCGAGTTTTTTTAATTCCATATAATCCTCTCCCAATTCTTCGGCGGATCTTTTGTCGCAGAGACACACACGTATTTCTTTTTTCAGAAATAGTTTTATAAGCTCTCTGTGGCTGACGCCTATTCCGATAAAAGCAACTTTTTTATCCTTGATATTTTCAAAAAAACGTTTTGTTTTATTCATATAAAGTATCTCCCCTCGCGGTAATTATCGGTAAAAGCACCGCATATAAATATTATATAACATTTTCCCTAAAATAGCAACTGCACCGAAATAAAAACTATCGGGGATATGCTGTTGAGTTTTGTGAATATTTTACGGAAATTTCTAAAAATCAATGAATCAGGGTGGATTATGGATAATATCAGATATGCGGCAATTTCAAGAGATACGATTCTTCTGACGGTACTGTCGCTGATTCTTCAGGCGCTGGGCATACTTTTCAATATGAAGATATCCGAGGAATCGGGAAATGCCGCAGTTGGGATAATGTCGCTGATTTTTTCGTTTTTCAGCTGCATTATGGTTCTCGCGAACGGCAATGTTTTTGTAAGTACAAGCCGATTTGTCTCCGAGGAAAAAGAGGGGAAAGGAAACATCCGCAAAGTAATGAGATATTCCGTTACTTTCTCCTTGTGCGTTTCGATTTTCTTTGCGGTGATCTCATTCGTATTATCGGACAAGTTGTCGGAAAATGTCTTTAAGTCGGCGGATTTTTCATTAACGATAAAGATTTTGTCGTTGGCGCTTACTCCCGCGGCGGTAGGATCGTGCATAAAGGGATATTTTCACGGACTTCGGAAAATACGTATCCCAATGAACGGCGATATAGCGGAGTTTGTTTCAAAATGGCTCTGCATGGGGATACTGCTGCTCCTTTTTAAGAGGTTAAATTTTTACACCGTAACAGTCATTTCTGTTTTTTTCGGAGAGTTTTTAAGCGCGGTCTATTATATCGTAAAATACATAAAATCAAGAAGAGACGATACTTTCACGGAAGGGACGCCCGTAATACAAAACGCGGGAATATACATGAAAAAGAATTTTCCGATAATCCTCGGAGGATATGTGCAGATGATAATGTCGGGGGCAAACGAGCTTATTGTTCCCGCAATGCTTTTAAAATGCGGAGATTCTGCAGACGCCGCTCTCGGACAGTACGGAATGTTTGAAGCCATGATAATTCCGGCGGTATTTTTCCCGTCGGCTGTCATGGGCAGTATGTCCAATATCATGCTTCCCGAATCGGCGGCGGCGATGAAAGCGGGCGGAGAAAGACCCCGCATACTTGTCCGAGACGCGTTCACGAAAGCATTTTCCTATTCATTTTTCATAGCGGGGATATTCCTCTCGTTCGGAAAAAGCATAGGAACTCTCATTTGTCCGTCGGACACCCTTGTAGGGGAATCGCTTTGCGTTTTGGCTCCCGTTATTCCGTTTATTTACCTTGAAATAATCCTTGAGGGAATGTTAAAGGGCATGGGAGCGCAGAATTTCTGCACAGTGAATTCTCTCTGCGAATATGTCGTAAGGATAGGCTGCGTTATTGTTTTTGTTCCTGTCTGCGGATTCGGGGGAGTTATTGTTTCATATTATGCGAGCAACTGTCTCAGTAACATTTCAAGGATAATAAAGGTTCTGAAAACAGCGGGAGCGAAATTTTATTTTTCGGACTATATCGGGAAACCTTTGATAATTTCCGTATTATGCACGGCGGCGGGGGTACTCACGGGGAAAATTCTTCCTGCTGAAAACGGACTTCTTCCTTTATCGGCGAAACTCTTGTCCTGTGCGCTTGTTTATTTTATTCTGACAAGTGCGGATAAAAAGCGGAGTCTTCAAGGAATTTTGAATAAAGCTCATAAATATCGGGACAGCACTTCTTGAGACGCACAGGTTTCATTTCCTTATCGGTAAAGCAGTGGGAGGATCGTCCCGTTGCATGGAGAACTCCGTCCTTGTCTTTCATTTCGTAGGAGACCTCATATCTTGCACCCGAAAGGCTTAACAGCTTTGTATAGACAAAAACCTCATCGTCGAAGAAAAACGGGAGCTTGTACTCGCAGGAAACGGACAGAACGGGACTTAAAAGTCCGCGCGCCTCAATTTCGGAAAAGCTTGTTCCAAGCTCGTGAAGCGCATGAACTCTTGCGTCCTCCATGTAGCGGAAATAGTTTGAATGATGAACTATTCCCATTTTATCAGTTTCGTAGTATTTTACCCTGAAAGTGTAAACTATAGTCATGATATCACCCTGTTTTAAGAAAGCTTTTAAGCTTTTCGAGATTTTTTTCGGCGGTAATTCTCCCCAAATTATATACTCTTTCAAGTTTGTCGGCGGATTTTTCGGTTCTTGAGATATTCATGGGAGCGGGCGGCGCGATAACGAACACATTGCCCGCTTCTTCCTTTTGTCTGATGTAGTCGGTAGTTTCGTTATATTTTATATGGCGTATTTTCATAGCCGAGATCACATTTGGATAATCCCTCAGACATATTCTCATAAGGGGGAGGAGTTTATTTTTTTCCTTGCGGTAGCTTTTCGGCTGAGTCAGTATAACAACTATTTTATCATATCCTCTTTTCTCCATAAATTTTACGGGTATCGAATCGGATATTCCTCCGTCAAGGAGCTTTCTTCCGCCGAATGACACAGGGCGCGATGCAAGGGGCATTGAAGCCGAAGCTCTTATTGCCGTGATGTCCTTGTCGCTGCAGTTTTTGCAGTTGTAATAAAGAGGTTTTCCTGTATCGGCATCGGTGCAGACAACGTAGAAATTCATGGGATTTTCCCTGAAAGTTTTTCTGTCGAACACATCAAGCCTGTCGGGAATTTCCCTGTAGCAAAAATCCACATTGTATAAATCTCCCGTTTTTAAGAAAGATGAAAGTCCCATATATCTTTTATCCTTTGAGAAGAGCATATTGTATCGAAGAGCGCGTCCGGGCTGTTTTGATTTAAAATTGCAGCCGAAAGCCGCTCCTGCGGAAACTCCCGCAGCCCCGTCAAACTCAATGCAGTTTTCAAGAAAGACGTCGGTAACGCCGCAGGTGAACATACCTCTCATACCGCCGCCTTCCATAACAAGACCTTTTTTCATTGATTTCCCTCTTTTTCACAATTATTTTTTCCGAAGGTAAACCTTTCGGAACCAGTTTACATATGCGTTTTCGAGAAGTCCCAAAGTTATGTCGTAAAGAATAAAAACGCCGTCCGCGAAGATGTAAAGGATAAGCTTCATATGCTCGCCTAAGAATCCGAACTCATCGAAGAGGTTATATACTCCGAACACATTGATTATCAGGAAGAACGAAACAGTTATAGCTATATTGAATATCACAAGCTTTACGATCCATTTCGGGATAAATTTCATTTTCTTTTCGAGTACCCTCCGAAGGATCGGGTAGTATCCGAAAAACGTGATAAAAAGAATCGCCGCTTCCTTGTCGGGGGTGATAAAAACCGACAGAAGCGCCGCCGCGCCGTAGGTGAAAAAAGCCCATGGGGAACTTATTTCCACCGCGACAATTACGAGTATAGCTCCCGCATAGATAGGGATAGCCATTGACAGAAGCGGAAAAACCGACGTCAGAAACATCAGCGCCAGACATAATGATGTCATTACTCCGCCGAGCGCCACCTTATAGCTGAGTTTCATTCGGGTTTCTCCTCTCAAATAATTCTTGTCAGATACCAAATATATTATACCTCATTTTAAAGCTTTTGTCAATAAAGCCCTTATTTTTCACATAAATTTCAGAAAAAAGATGTTTTGCAATCAGTTTGCCGAAAAATTTCAAAATCTATTGACAAATGGGTGATTATATGTTATTATATATATGTATTTGATTTTATTATAGGTATGATATTGCAAAATCTGTATTATAGAAGGAGATATTATTATGTCAATCAAAATAGGTATCTGCGGATACGGCAATCTTG
>CAZCUQ010000078.1:0-8442 GCA_964501705.1 uncultured Ruminococcus sp.
CTTTCTTTCAGTTCTTCTCTTGAGATCCCCGCGCGGACGGCGTTTCTCACCGCTTCGTCAAAGCTTTGAAGAGCGCTGTTTTTTATCTTTTCGTTTTCGGGCTTTCCCGCGAAGGAGCCTCTTCCGGGAACGGTATAGATTATATTGTCCCGTTCGAGAGAACCGAATGCTTTCGTTATCGTGTTCGGATTTACGCCGAGCTGTTTTGCAAGTTCGCGGACGGACGGCAGTTTTTCGTCGGGTTTTAATTCGCCGTCGAGAAGCATATTCTTTATTCCGTTGTAAACTTGTTCATAGATCGGCACGCGACTTTGAAGATCGATATTATACAATATTGATCCCTCCTTCATAACTGTACTATGTATCTTAATACAGTTATATCACATCTTTTTCCTTTTGTCAAGTGTTTTTGAAAAAAAAACTGTCGTATACGGAAATTTTTTTCGGATTTGCTTTTTTGTTACAGATAGGCTGCCATTTGCTGTTTTTTTTCACCATAAAGGCGCGAGGGCAAACCGAAAGGGAGCGGAAAAAGAAATTCCGCTCCCTTTCGGGGGTTCATATTTGAAGCAGAAATTGACACGATAAGAGGAACATAAAACAAAAAACCGACCTGAACCTGAAAAACATCTGTTTTCTCTGTATAAAAAAAGAAAAAATCCATATCATATAATACCAAAATCGAAAGGAAGAAAGAATCCATGAAAGAAATAGCATTTTTTGACGCAAAACCATACGATATCGAAAGCTTTGAAAAATACTCCGACAAGTATAAATTCGATTTTTACGAGGATAAATTAAATCCCGCAACAGCAAGATTCGCCGCGGGAGCAGACGCGGTATGCGCTTTTGTAAACGACAATATAAATAAAAACACGATTGATTCTCTCGTGAAAGAGGGCGTTAAGTGCGTGGCAATGCGCTGTGCGGGATTTAACAACATTGACGTGAAATACGCAAAGGGAAAAGTCGCCCTGCTCAGAGTTCCCGCGTATTCGCCGTATGCGGTCGCGGAACACGCAATGGCACTGCTTCTGACGATAAACAGAAAAATTCACAAGGCGTATCTCAGGACAAGAGATTTCAATTTCAGCATAGTAAATCTGACAGGCTTCGATCTTCACGGAAAGACAGCGGGGATCATAGGCACGGGAAAGATCGGACAGGCATTCATAGATATCTGCCTGGGTTTCAAAATGAAAGTAATAGCGTACGACCCGTATCCGAATGAAAAGCTCGCGGCGGAAAAGGGCTTCCGCTACGCCGACAGAACAGCCGTATTCTCCGAGAGCGATATAATCTCTCTTCACTGTCCGCTGACAAAGGAAACGAAATATATAGTGAACGCGGAGAGCATACGTCTTATGAAAAAGGACGCAATAATAATAAACACATCGAGAGGAAAACTTATCGACAGCGATGTGCTTTTAAAGGCTCTCCGCGAAAAGCGTATAGGCGGAGCCTGCCTTGACGTATACGAGGAAGAATCGGATATTTTCTACGAGGATAAATCGGGAGAGATAATAACGGACGATATATTATCGCTTCTTGTATCGCTCCCGAACGTGATAATGACGTCACATCAGGCGTATCTTACAAGAGAAGCCCTCGGAAATATCGCCGAGGTGACATTCGGCAATCTTGAAGAATTTTTTGAAAACAGCGCGGACGTGAACGGAAAATATAAGAATTCGATCTTCACTGATTAAACTATATTCAATAATTCCTCAAAGGAATTGATTTCCGCGTCTTTTTTTTCAGCCGTTCCGAAGCCGTATTTTGCGTGGATAAACTTAGCTCCCGCATAATACGCCGCGTCGCAGTCTCCACAGGTATCTCCGACATACACGCAGTCGGAGATATTGTTTTTTTTCATTATAAGCTTTATATTATCGCCCTTTTTAAGCTGATTGTCTCCCCAGCAGAGGTGTCCCCGGAAATATTTTTCAAGTCTGTAGTATTTGAGGAAAGCCTCGATATATCCCGCCTGACAGTTGCTTACAATAAAGAGTCTGTGACGGGAGGATAATTTTTCAAGGGTCGTTTCGAGATTATCGTAAAGGATGCCTCCGTGTACGGCAAGATAATCGTTTTCATGTGTTTCACATTTGCGCATAATTTCCATTCGCCGCTCTGTAGAAACATCGGGGAAGAATTTATCGGCGATAACGTCCATGGTAAGACCCATTATTCCCTGAATATCCTTTTCGGAAAGACGGATATTCACATCGGGAAGAGTTTCTATAACTTCATTCCAGGACTCCGCAACGCTTCGTGAGCTGTCCCAGAGAGTGCCGTCCATATCAAATATCAAGCTTTCAGTTTTCATAAAAAACCCCTTAAAATATTTTCTAAGCGGTGACGTACCGCGTATTACAAATATATTGCCGCGCTTAAAGCGGCGGCGATTCCCACTCCGGAAGAAACGGATAAATATCACGAAGCCGGGCATTTCTGTCTTTTAACCCATGTGAAAAATCCATTAATTTATTCCTTCAAAAAGAGTTTCGGTATTTTTTGCCGTAATATCCGCGATTTCTTCGGGAGAAAGATTTTTGATTTCCGCGAGTCTTTCGATGACCTTTACGATCATTCTGCTGTCGGAGCGACGGCCTCGGAACGGTTCGGGAGCCATATACGGGCAGTCCGTCTCGACGAGTATTCTGTCAGCGGGAATACACTCGGCTGTTTTTACGGTTTTTTTTGCGTTTTTAAAGGTGAGGACTCCCGTAAACCCGATATACATTCCGAGAGAGACGATCTCCCGCGCCGTTTCGGGAGATCCGGAATAACAGTGAAGAACGCCTTTCGGCTTGAATTTTCTGAGAATATCCAAAGTATCGCCGGAAGCGTCTCTCGAATGAATGATAACGGGGATATCGAGTTCATTTGCTATTTGAAGCTGACGGGAAAAAATTTCGATTTGTTTTTCTCTGTCAAAGCCCTCATAGTGATAGTCAAGACCTATTTCTCCAATAGCCGCGCATTTGGGATAAGAAAGATATCCCCTTATTTTTTCCTCCCAGTCACTTTGCAGACTGTCGATATTTTCGGGATGGATTCCCGCGGCGAAATAAATAAAATCATATTTCCTTGAAAGCTCCGCCGAGCTTTCGCATGATTTAAGATCGCAGCCGATATTAATTATTTTAATAACTCCGCTCCTGTGTATATCAGGGAGGATCGTATTCCTGTCCGCGTCGAAGGCGGAGTCGTCGTAATGAGCGTGAGAATCAATGTATCTGAGCATAATTATCCTTTCCGGCAGCACTTTGGAGCGCTTAAAGTTTTTGCCATAACAACGGCATTTTCACGAGGATTTTCATAGAAGTTTTTTCTTTCTCCGATTTTTTCAAAGCCGTTTTTAAGATAAAAACCCATCGCGGAAATATTGCTTTCTCTGACCTCAAGGGAAACCTTTGATGAAATACCCTTTTGTCTTGCTCTTTCTTCAAAAACCTTTAAAAGGAAAGACCCCGTCCCGTTTCCGCGAAGATCGGGAGAAACCCCGATACTGTCTATTTCGGCGTATTCGTCGGCGGCAATGCCAACTATATAGCCAATGGCTTTTTCCGAAATAAAAGCGGCAAGAAAGACGCGGACGGGATTTTGAAGCGCCGCCGCAAAGGAATCTTTTGACCACGGGTCGGAGAAAGAAGCTTTTGCAATTTCCGTTATATCGTTTAAATTTTCATAAGCCGCGTCTGTAATTTTTATCATATGACGGTCCTCATTATTTCATCTATAAGCCTGTCCAAATCGTCAAGCGTTTTAAGTTCGCTGCACAAACCGCGGAATTTCGCGGCATTCGGCAGAGAGTGAAGATAGAATCCGCAGATTCGTCTGCATTCGGCGACAGCCTTGTATTCTCCCTTGAAGCTCACCGCAAGACGGACGTGTTTACGCATAATTTCAAGCTTTTCACAAGCACTCGGAGGGGAAAACGGAAAGTTATTCAAATATTTTTCTATCTCCCCGAAGACGAACGGTTTGCCGTAAGAGCCGCGTCCGACCATAACGAGGTCACAGCCGGTAACTTTGTACATATTTTCGGCGGTTTTTCCCGAAGTGACGTCGCCGTTTCCGATAACGGGGATATTAACAGCCGATTTGACTTTCCTTATTATTTCAAGGTCAGCCGTTCCGCTGTACATTTGTTTTTTTGTTCTTGCGTGAACAGTAACGGCGGAAGCTCCCGCAGATTCGAGCAAAGCGGCAAATTCGGGAGCGTTTATATGCTCATCGTCCCAGCCGCTTCGTATCTTCACGGTAACGGGAACCTCCGAGTTCCGTATCACCTCGCGGACGATCTTATATGCGGTATCGGGGTTTTTCATAAGAGCGCTTCCGCTGCCGCTTTTGACGATCTTTGGAACGGGGCAGCCCATATTGATATCTATGATATCGGGTCTGTACTTCATGAGAATCGAAGCCGCTTTTCCCATGAACGCGGGATCCTCCCCGAAAAGCTGAAGAGCGTACGGACGCTCGCCGTCCGTGACGGCGCAGAGTTCCTCGGTTTTATTGTCGTTGTAGCAGATACCCTTTGAGGATATCATCTCGGAAACCGTATATGCCGCGCCGTATTCCTTGCAGATAAGCCTGTAAGCCCTGTCCGCGACGGAAGCCATGGGAGCGAGAGCGGCGGTTCGTTTTATTTTAACGTTTCCGATGGTTGTCTTGTCAGTTTTCCGCATCAACTTTGATTTTTTCTCCTTCCGTGTTTTCATCCGCCGATGAGACAACGTGGATAAACACTCCGAGAAGAGCGAGAAAAACAGCGGGAGCAAGATTTACCCGTCTTTTTTTCGAGGAAACAAAAACCTCCGCGGGAGCGCGCGAATTGTTTTTCATGGCGAAAATTTCTGCGGGGACGGAATTATCTATCTCAATGCGGGTAGTTTTCGGAGAAAACAAGCCTTTTTTCACAAGCTCCGCAATTCCCGTCATAGCCGCTGCGGAGAGAAGATACGCCGCAAGTTGGTTACCCGCCTCCCGAAGCATTTTTTTTGTTTCCTCGTTCGGAGTAAAGTCCAAGTCTCCGAAAAAATCATTAAAAAGAACCATATTAGTTTCCTTTCATAGAAAAAACGAAAGCGACTTACGCGGTTTTACGAGTAAGGATATCTGTACCCTGTAATTATCCAGCCCTTGTCGTTTCCGTCGTCATCGGTTTGTTTTTTCAGCGTAAAATCCCCGCCGTCCACATAACCCGTAAATTTTCCGCTGTCGTCGTATTTTTCCTGTCTTGAGGAATAGATTATCTTTTCGCCGTCCTCAAGAACAGTATAGGACGAAAAGGTGAGCATACCGAGACTGGGGTCGTGAGACGAGCGTCCCATAAGAGTATAAAGCTCGCCATCGAAATCGCGGTATTTCTGCGGAGCGTTTTCAAAGATACTGTCAGCAAGGTCGTCCTTGAAGAGCCTGTGAAGAATTTCCTTCAGCGAAGCGGTATCGGGGAATCTGCCGTCATCCGTTTTAAAATAAAACAGAGGCGAATTATCGCCGTCGGACACCTCTTTATAATTATCGGGATCGGACACGGGAAGAGTCGCGTCGGTAAAATATCTCACCGTATTGTTTGCAAGTCCCCAGTAAGCGTATCCGAAATAAAGAGTATTTTCGGGAACAAGCTCTTCAAGCATTCCCGTAAGGGTGCATTCGTCGGGATCAAACGTATAGGTGCGAATTTTAACCATATCGGAAATATCCGTAACCAGCCCTGCGCTTTCATCGACGATGATGCTTGCGATGAATTTGCGTCTTTCGCTTCGGTAAAACAAGGAGCTTGCGATATACGGAACCTTTTCTCCGTCGTTATACAGAGATATTTCTTTCAGAGCGTTATCCTTTATCTGATAGAATCTGCATACGTTTTTCCCGTCCCCTCCGAAAAAAGTAAGTTCAATAATATCGGGGATATTCCCGTTGTCTGTATTATCTGTAATTATCCTGCACATATCCTCAGGCGAATCCGAAACGGAGTAACCCTCAGGGGGAATTATCTCCGACCGTGACGCGCCGAAGTCTTTATTTTCAACGCTTGCGGAGATTTTCCCGTCATTTATTTCAAAGGATACGAGGAAGTTATCCTGTCCGTCGGTTATCTTGCGGGCAGCGGTTTTTTCAAAGACAAAAAGGCTTTCATTTTCGGTGATCTGCGTATTTTCGGGGTTTTGCGCTTCACTGTCCGAGCAGCCCGCAATAAGAAAAGCAAAAACGGCGCAAAGAACCGAAATTTTTTTCAAGCTGTTATTCCCCTTTGCCGAATGCATTTGTTACATCCTCCGTATTCAGGCAGAAGCCGTATTCTTTTAAAATATTGATATCGGCAAGCTTATTGTCCGATAACTCGGCGGTACCTGCAATTTTTCCGTTTTTTCTGATGAACACGGGATTTTCCGCCGAGTTTTTTCCCGAAAGATAATAAAACCTTTGAAGCTGATATTCGTTTTCGGGGAAAGAAAAAGCAACGGATTTTTTTGATTTTCTTTTTTCGGAAAAGAATTTTTTCAAAATACCCGCACATTCTTCCTGAAGCACGCCTCCCTCAAATTCGGGAGAAAAGGTGAACTGTCCGTCAAACAGCTTTGCATTGGAGGAAACAGCGCCGTTTTTGCTGTCAGCCGCGCCAAAGACGACCCTTGAAATTCCCGACATCACGCACGCGCCGGCGCACATGGGACACGGTTCGAGCGTGACGTAAACGGTAAAACCTCCGAGCCTGTATCCGCCGATCGTCTCGCAAGCCTTTGAAACGGCGTTTATTTCCGCGTGAGCGAGAGCATTTTTATCTCTTTCGCGCGAATTGATTCCCGAGGAAATTATCATTCCGTCGGAGTTTCTCACAATAACAGCTCCCACCGGGACTTCCCCGGCATCATATGCCCTGTGTGCTTCCTCGAGGGCTTTTTTCATGAAGAACCTGTCCTTTTCCGTCATACTTCAACAGGAATGGTAATTATCATTATGGAAACGCCGGTAGCGATCCACATGATAACGGACGGATTCGTGAGAAATTCCATAGCCTTTTCATAAGACGTAAGGTAAGTGTCTTTCATCGGCAGACTTATCTTGTTATTGTTTTTTATCATATAATAAACAATAAAAACAAGTCCCGTAAGCATACACAGCGTCATAAAAATCAGAGTTGCCGCAGCGGATTTGTCCTCATCGGGGAAAGCCGCACAGAACGACTGCATATAAAAATAAAAATGGATCGTTATCCTCATAGTGATCGCCGTAAGTATGGAACCTGTTCTGAGCGCGAAATAACCCGTGGAAACGCCGATAATGAAATAAAAAGGAAAAATTCTGATATCCTCTGAATTGAGCGCGAGAATGATCCCTGAAATAACAAGCGCGTAGCCGTCACCGAACTGCCGCAGCAGCTGGAAAAATCCGCCGTGAACGATAAGCTCGCTTAAAACGGAGTTAATAAACAGCGAGAGAATGACTGACATTATCTGGACGGTCATATTATCCGTAACGAGAAGATTCATATCGTTATTCACGTGGAAAACCTCAAGCATCATTCTGTACGGAACCATCATCACAGAGCCTAAGGACGCTACAAGGAGCGCCGCCGGAACACACAGTCTGAAAAGCGGCTTATTTGATATTTTTGCGGGGAACATTATCGAAAACGGCATTTTCGTAACTATCGCAAGCATGATAAGCGGAACAAGTCTTCCTATTATTTTTGTGATATATTCATAGATAATGACCGATTCTCCGTCTCCGTATAATTTTTTCGCATTGTAGTTCATTCCGATATAGATACCGAAACGATTTGCAAGGATGAGCGGAAGGATATAATCGGTAAATACCTTGAAAAGGAGGAATACCGTCAGAATATTGCATATGGTGCTGTTTACTCTCGAAAGAGTGGATACTTCGGCGTATTCGGGGATATCCTTTATAAATCCCCTGCCGTCCTCATAAGAGAATTCATTTTTTATATTGCGGTAAAAGAAACCGTATTTTCCCTTGTTTTCTCTGCGCCATCTGCGATAGCTGCCGATATATTCCTTATCGAGATGACGGCTCGAAGCGCCTTCTTTTTCGGGAAAATATTCGGTTTCTGTCTCCGCGTCGGATTTTTTTTTCATGAAAGTCTCGGCCGCTCCTTTCGCACAGCTTACGTCATACATCACAGCGAGGCGTACTGTTACTTCCGATTCAGATATTTTTTCAAGTACTTGCCCGTATAAGATCTCCCGCACCGCGCGATTTCTTCGGGGGTACCCGCGCATACCACTTCGCCGCCTTTTTCGCCGCCTTCGGGACCCAGATCGATAACATAGTCCGCAGTTTTTATCATATCGAGATTATGTTCGATAACAACGACGGTATTTCCCTTGTCAACAAGCTTCCAAAGCACCTCGGCAAGCTTCTGTACATCGTAGGAATGAAGACCGGTGGTAGGTTCGTCGAGGA
>CAZCUQ010000079.1:0-8399 GCA_964501705.1 uncultured Ruminococcus sp.
GATCGGA
This sequence comes from uncultured Ruminococcus sp., assembly GCA_964501705.1. GTDB lineage: Bacteria > Bacillota > Clostridia > Oscillospirales > Ruminococcaceae > RGIG4694. The sequence continues at coordinate 8 of CAZCUQ010000079.1, forward strand.
AAAGAGGTTTTTCTCTATACGTATATGAGCGTAAGAGAAGACTCCGCCACGCTTTACGGATTTGTGAAAAAACAGGAGCTTAACTGCTTCAAGGAGCTTATTTCCGTTTCGGGAGTCGGCGGAAAAGCCGCGCTTTCGATCCTTTCGAGTCTTTCTCCCGAACAGTTTGCGCTTACCGTTGCAACCGGAGATTACAAATCCCTGACAAAAATCAAGGGAATAGGAAATAAGGGCGCTCAGAAGATAGTTTTTGAGCTGAAGGACAAAATAGGAAAAGAAGTTTCCTCTGCTTCTGGCGCGGAAATGATATCTGCGGCAAATTCTCCCGCCGAGGGGAATATCGGAGAAGCGGTATCGGCGCTTGTAGTTCTCGGATATTCGCAGACGGAGGCTCTTTCGGCAGTCGCAAAGCTCGATAGTACTCTCCCTGCGGAGGAGCTTATCAAACAGGCGCTTAAATCCATGGCTTTATTAAGATAATACAGAGAGGAACTGGGAGTATGTTATCTTATCCCGATTATGACAACGGAATAATCAACGTTATTTCGTCGATCAGGAAATATTACCGCACAAAGACGGCATATCCGTCGCTTCGTGAGCTTGACAGATGTCTTGACAGCTTTTACAAGAATGTTATTCTGATATCATTAAACGGTCTTGGAAGAGATATGCTTGAAAATACTCTCGAACGCGCCGCTCTTATGAGAAGCAGATATATGTGCTCTCTCACATCTGTTTTTCCCACATCGCGAACGCCCGCTTACATAAGTATGCTGACGGGACTTTCCCCGAACGAACATGGCTGGCTTGGACATAATCTTTTCTTCAAAGAATTCTGCCGCACTGTCAGCGTGTTCCGCAACTACGATTCATACAGCCGTCAGAGCGTGGCAAATCCGAATGTGGCGGAATTCATCATGCCTCATGAGGTGATCTTCTCCGATATAAAGAATTCGGTTATCGCTCATGTTCAGCCGTTTTCAATATCTCAGACGAATTACCCCGTACCGGAGAACGGAAATTACCATAAAACGGCGGATACGCAGAAAAAGCTGTTTGAACTGATGTCGCTCATCTGCGAGACAAAACAGCATACTTTCACCTTTGTTCAGTGGAACGAGATAGCGGAGCAGTCAAGGCTGCACGGATGTTACAGCGACGAGGTTTATGACATTCTCCGCGCGTTAGAAAACAATCTGAACGAATTCTGCGCCAAAACGCAGGATACTATCATTATAATTACCTCGGGACACGGAATGGTCGATGTTTCGGATGAGATACAGCTTCATCTGAGACGCGACCTCACGGAATGTATGATAATGCCTCCCGATATAGAGGGCAGAGCAATGAGCTTCTTTTTGAAGCCGGATAAAAGAGGGCAGTTTTACCGTATTTTTTCCGACAGCTTCGGAAATGATTTTACTCTTATTCCCTCATCGGAGGTCATGAAAAAAGGACTTTACGGCAGAGGAAAAACTCACCCGAAGATCAGCGACTTTATGGGAGACTATATGGCTTGCGGAATTTCCGATAAGACGCTTCGTTTCCGCGCTCTTAACGAAAAGCCGAAAAATCCGCCGAAGGCGGCTTCGGGCGGGCTTACCGATGAGGAGATGATAGTTCCGCTTATCGTTCTCTCCACAAAGCAGACTTTGAAATACCGTCCTCCGAGACTTGAGGATATCACGCCCAATATAAAATATTTTTAAAGAAGAGGGATAAATTTGCTTGAAAACGGCGATATAATTTTTGAGGAGCCTTCCTCTGACAGGATCGTTTCTCCCGAACCTGTCGCTTCCGACGAGGCATTTGATTTTTCACTGAGACCTCAGTCGCTTTCGGAGTATATCGGTCAGGAAAAAGTCAAGGAGAATATGGAGATATATATCAAAGCGGCAAAACAGAGAGGAGAACCTCTCGACCATGTTCTTCTGTACGGGCCTCCGGGACTCGGAAAAACCACGCTTTCAACTATTATCGCAAAGGAAATGGGAGTAAATATCCGCGTGACGAGCGGTCCCGCCATAGAAAAGGCGGGAGATCTCGCGGCGCTGCTTACGAATCTCAATCAAAACGATGTTCTGTTTATCGACGAGATACACCGTATGTCAAGAGTGGTCGAGGAAATACTTTATCCCGCAATGGAGGATTTTGCTCTCGATATCATTATAGGAAAAGGTCCTTCGGCGCGTTCTCTGCGGGTCGATCTGAATAAATTCACTCTGATAGGAGCCACGACAAGAGCGGGTCAGCTTACGTCTCCGCTCCGCGACAGATTCGGGCTTATCGAAAGACTGGAGCTTTACACGGTCGATGAGCTTACCGATATCATAAAACGAAGCGCGCAGATACTCTGCGTTGCCTGCGATAATAAGGGAGCGGTCGAAATAGCTAAGCGTTCGAGAGGAACTCCGCGAATAGCTAACAGACTCTTAAAAAGAGTAAGGGATTTTGCCGAGGTCATAGGAAACGGAAAAATTACCGATGATATCGCGAAGGTCGCGCTTAATAAAATGGAAATCGACAGTCTGGGACTCGACAGCCTCGACAAGAGAATGCTGGAAATGATGATAAAAGGCTACGGCGGAGGTCCCGTCGGGCTTGAGACTCTTGCTTCGGCGATAGGCGAGGAATCCGTTACTTTGGAGGATGTATGCGAACCGTATCTTATGCAGCTTGGTTTTATTTCCCGTACCCCACGCGGACGATGCGCGACAAGGCTTGCTTATGAGCATATGGGTATCCTTAAAGACGGACAGACGACTTTATAAGATCATTTGTTTTTTATTTTACGGATAAAGGAGATATTCGGATATGGGTCGATTATTCGGTACGGACGGCGTGCGCGGAGTTGCCGTCACGGAGCTTACCTGTGAGCTTTCAATGCAAATAGGAAGAGCCGCCGCTGTGGTTCTTACACAAAAGCGCGGCAAAAGCGCAAAAATTCTTATAGGAAAGGATACGAGAATTTCTTCAGACATTCTTGAAGCGGCACTGATCGCGGGGATCACTTCGATAGGCGCGGACGCGGTTATTCTGGGGGTTGTCCCCACACCCGCCGTCGCGTATCTTGTGAATGAAAGAGCGGCGGACGCGGGGATTATGATATCCGCGTCTCATAACAGCTTTGAATTCAACGGAATAAAGCTTTTTTCGGGAGACGGCTACAAGCTTTCCGATGAGGTCGAGGAAGAAATAGAATCATTGGTTCTCGATTTCCCCGAAAAAATCAGGGAAGCTGTCACGGGAGCGGAACACGTCGGAAGAGTTATTTACGATGAAACTGCCTGTGATGACTACGCAAAGCACGTATTATCCGCCGTAAACGGTGACTTCGGAGGGCTTCGCGTCGCCATTGACTGTGCAAACGGCTCGGCAGGTGCGACCGCCGAAAAAATATTTGCGGGAAGAGGCGCAAAGATATTAATGCTTAACTCTTCTCCCGATGGAATAAATATAAACGACAAATGCGGCTCCACGCATATGGATATTTTGCGGAGATTCGTCGTCCAAAACCGCTGTCAGGTCGGTCTCGCGTTCGACGGCGACGCGGACAGATGTCTTGCCGTTGATGAAAACGGCGCTCTTGTGGACGGAGATAAGCTTATCGCGATTTTTGCAAAGGATATGGCTGAAAGGGATGCTCTGAACGACAGAACGGCGGTAGTTACCGTTATGACGAATATCGGCTTTTCAAAATTCGCTTCGGATAACGATATAAACGTCGTGACTACCAAGGTCGGCGACAGGTATATCCTTGAAAGAATGCTGAAGGACAATTACTCCGTAGGCGGCGAACAGTCGGGGCATATCATTTTTAAGGAATTCGCCACGACGGGTGACGGCGAGCTTACCGCAGCAATACTCCTTTCGATAATGAAAAAGACCGGGAAAAAGCTTTCCGAGCTTGCTTCGGTCATGGAAAGATATCCGCAGGTAATGATAAATGTGCGTATAGACCGGAAATGGAAGGAAGCATGGAAAAATATCGATGAAATCGGAGATACTATTTCAGGATACGAAAAGAAACTGGGAAGTTCGGGAAGAATTCTCGTCCGTGAAAGCGGAACAGAACCTCTTATCAGAGTTATGCTCGAAGGCAAAGATACCGCTAAGATAAATGAGTACGCGCTGGCTATTGCCGATAAAATAAAAAAATGCTGTCCTTCCGAGGGGTAAGGAGACTGTAAATGAGAATTGCCGACAGATGGAATGACTATGTTCTTTTAGACTGCACTGACGGAGAAAAGCTTGAGAAATGGAAAAATATTACTCTTATCCGCCCCGACCCGCAGATAATCTGGAAAGCGGAAAAGAGATCAACGCTTTGGAACACGGCTCACGGACATTATCACCGCTCCGACAAGGGCGGCGGAACGTGGGAATTCATGAAAAAGATACCCGACAGCTGGGTAATGGAATATCCGCTCTCCATAGGGGAAAAGCTCCGATTCAATATACGTCCCACGGGATTCAAGCATACGGGGCTTTTCCCCGAACAGGCGGTAAACTGGGAGCTTTGCTCCGAGATGATAAAAAATGCGGGAAGAGAAATAAGCGTTCTCAATCTTTTTGCATATACGGGCGGAGCAACTCTTGCCTGCGCCGCCGCAGGCGCACAGGTCTGTCATGTGGACGCTTCAAAAGGGATCACCTCCTGGGCGCGGGAAAACGCCGATACTTCCCGGCTTTCCGATAAGCCTGTACGCTGGATAGTTGACGACTGCGAGAAATTCGTTCGGAGAGAAATAAAACGCGGAAGAAAATATGACGCCGTTATTATGGATCCTCCGTCCTACGGAAGAGGTCCCGCAGGAGAGATATGGAAACTGGAGGACAGTATCTATGGTCTTGTTAAGCTTTGCGCCGATGTTTTAAGCAGTGAGCCGCTGTTCTTTCTTCTGAACAGCTATACTACGGGGTTGTCTTCTTCAGTTATGGGATATATTCTCTCGGAAATTCTCATACCGAAATTTAAGGGAAGCGTTCTGGCTGACGATATCGGACTTCCCGTAAAGGAAAACGGACTTTTTCTCCCGTGCGGTCAGACGGCGTACTGGAGCAGATAAATGAGGAAAAAATTATGAGATCGGAAAAAATCAAAGCCGTTACGGCAGTATTATCGGGAATAGGAGCTTTTGTCTTTTCGGTGCTTGCTTCATCGGCATATATCTTTGAAGAAAGAGTGCGGAAAAAGGGCAGGGGAAACAGAGCTATCTTTATTTCGGGAAAAAGCGACAGCGGAAAATGGATATATCCGTGCGCCGCATCGGTTCTTCTTGCCGTTACGGGGCTTTTCTCGGCAATGCTTTACTATGACGGAAAGGAATAAAAAATGGAAAATATAATTTCCGTTCAGAACGTAAGCTTTCATTACGTCAACGAATACACGGAAGAGAATACTCCCAAGGAGATAATCCCGGTTCTCGAAAATCTTTCGCTTGATATAAAAAAAGGAGAATTCACGGCTGTTCTCGGTCATAACGGCTGCGGGAAATCCACTCTCGCTAAGCTTTTCAACGCCGTGCTTATCCCGAATGAGGGAAAGGTCATTTCCGCGGGCTACGATACCTCGGACGAGACGCATTTGTTTGATATCAGACAGCACATCGGAATGGTCTTTCAGAATCCCGACAATCAGATCGTCGCAACTATCGTTGAAGAGGATGTTGCGTTTGCTCTCGAAAACATGGGAGTTCCGTCGGAGGAAATGCGCAAACGTGTTGATGACGCTCTGAAAGCAGTGGAAATGTACGAGTACAGGGAACATTCGCCTCATCAGCTTTCGGGAGGACAGAAGCAGAGAGTGGCAATAGCGGGAATAATTGCCATGCACCCCGACTGTATCGTTCTGGACGAGCCTACCGCAATGCTTGACCCTAAGGGTCGGAAAAATGTCATGGAAACGATAAAAACACTCAATAAAGAGCATAATATCACAATAGTGCTTATTACGCACTATATGGACGAGGCGGCTCTCGCGGACAGAGTGATCGTTATGGACAAAGGAAAAATTATGATGGACGATAAGCCGCAGGAGGTTTTTTCTCACGTAAAGGAAATGAAAAACCTGGGACTTGATGTTCCGCAGGTGACGGAGCTTATGTACCGTCTCGGCGGAGATACGCACATCATTGACGAGGAAAACTGCACAAAGGCGCTTCTGAAGCTTTTAAACGAATAAACCATGCGGCAGTCACGCTTTGTGCGGACTGACCGGTAAGGAAAGGTCAAATATGAGTGAACCTATAATCAGAACAGAAAATCTGACGTATACCTACAGTATCGGAACTCCGTTTGAGAAAACCGCTGTAAATAACGTAAGCCTGCAAATAATGCCGGGTGAGCTGATCGGTATAATCGGACACACAGGCTCCGGAAAATCCACGCTTATTCAGCATTTTAACGGACTTCTTAAACCGACATCGGGGAAGATCTTAATCGACGGGATCGATATATGGGACGAAAAGGCTTGTAAGATACGAGATATCCGCTTTAAGGTCGGACTTGTCTTTCAATATCCCGAGTATCAGATATTTGAGGAAACGGTCTTTAAGGATATTTCATTCGGACCGAAGAATATGGGTCTTGATGAAACGGAAATAAAGCGAAGAGTTGAGGAAACTGCCGATATTGTCGGTTTGTCAAAGGAACTTCTTCAAAAGTCTCCGTTTGAGCTGTCGGGCGGACAAAAAAGAAGAGTAGCCATTGCGGGGGTTATGGCAATGGAGCCGAAGGTGCTTATCCTTGACGAGCCTACCGCGGGACTTGACCCCAAAGGACGCGATCTTATAATGGCGGAGATAAAGGATTATCAGAAGCGGACAGACTCTACCGTTCTTCTTGTTTCGCACAGCATGGAGGACGTTGCGAATTTCGCGGAGAGAATTCTTGTAATGAATAAATCCGAGCTTTTTATTCTCGATGATACGCCGAATGTGTTCAAGCGGGCGGATGAAATAACGGGAATGGGACTTTCCGTTCCCCAGATAACCCGCGTTTTTGCAAGGCTGCGGTCGTCGGGAGCCGATATCAGGACAGATGTTTACACGCTTGATTTCGCGGTGAAAACTCTGACGGAATATAGAAAATCTCACGGAAAGGGTGTCTTTGATGTTAAGTGATATAACAATCGGACAGTATTTTCCGGGAAATTCCGCAGTTCACAGGCTTGACCCAAGATTCAAAATAATAATTACCGGAATTTTTATCGCTATGATTTTTTCCGCAAGCTCTTACATCGGACTGTTTTTCGGTCTTGTTTTCATGATGATCTCCTACAAGACTTCCAAAATACCGTGGAAACTCATGTCAAAATCCATAAAGCCGCTGCTTCCCGTGATAATTATTACGGCGATACTTAACATTTTCTTTATCGGCGGAGAATCCGTATTCCATGTATGGAAAATAAATATTACCGACGAGGGAATAAACACCACATTATTTATGATAATCCGCCTTATTGCGCTTATTGCGGGTTCGTCTCTGCTCACGTACACGACGTCTCCGATAGTTCTCACCGACGCGATAGAGCAGCTTTTGAAGCCTCTTTCAAAGCTTCGGTTTCCCGTTCATGAGCTTGCAATGATGATGACCATAGCGCTTCGTTTTATTCCCACGCTTATTGAGGAAACGGAAAAGATCATGTCCGCGCAGAAAGCAAGGGGAGCGGATATGGAAAGCGGAAATCTTATGCACAGGATAAAAGCGCTGGTTCCTATTCTTATACCGCTTTTTGTTTCGGCGTTCAGACGCGCCGAAGAGCTTGCTCTCGCGATGGAATGCCGCTGCTACAAGGGCGGAGAAGGACGTACAAAATTAAAGGTACTGAAATCGGGCGGAGCTGACTATGCCGCTGTGTGTATGTCGTTGATTTTTCTTTCCGCAGTTTTTGTATCAAACGCGCTGACAAACTGAAAATATGAGAAACATAAAAGCAAAAATAGCCTACAAAGGTACGAATTATCACGGATTTCAGAGACAGAACAACGCTGTAGCCGTTCAAAACGTTATCGAGGAAAAGTTAAGTCATATACTTAATTCCGAAACGGTTATAAACGGCTGTTCGAGAACGGACGCGGGAGTTCATGCGAACGAGTATTTCATTTCGTTTAACATTGACTCAAATATTCCGTGCCAAAAACTTTTGTACGGAGTTAACTGTCTTTTGCCCGATGATATCGCGTTTTGGGAAATTGAGGACGCACCCCCCGATTTTCATGCGAGATATTCCTGCAAGGCAAAGGAATACTGCTATCTGATATGGAACAGCAGAGAAAAAAATCCGTTTTATACCGACCTTGCGCTTCATTATCCGTTTTTTCTTGATATTCCTCAAATGCGGGAAGCGGCGAAGCGTTTCATCGGAACGCATGATTTTTCCTCATTCTGT
>CAZCUQ010000080.1:0-8377 GCA_964501705.1 uncultured Ruminococcus sp.
ATATATGATTTTTGCGCAGACTGAAAGCACAAATTTTAATGTCGTTTACTATAAACTGAAGCTGACAAAAACCCGATAACCAAAACATCAAATAAAAACAGCCTGCAGGTGAAGAAGTGAAGAATTTGTTAAACCCCGGAATATTTTTTATTATGGAAGATTTTTTTCTTGACATTCTAAAAAGTTGATGATATAATATAATAAGTGTAATATGTTGTTAAGGCGATTTGTAACTTTCGCCCGAATATTCACATATAAATTATAATTTTTTTGGAGGTTTTCAAAATGTCAAGAGTGTATAACTTCAGCGCAGGACCCGCAGTGCTTCCCGAAGAGGTGCTGAAAGAAGCGGCAGAGGAAATGCTCGACTATAAGGGAACGGGTATGTCCGTAATGGAAATGTCCCACCGTTCAAAGGCTTTCCAGACAATAATCGATGAGGCGGAGGCGGATATCAGAACTCTTATGGGTATCCCCGATAACTATAAGGTTCTCTTCCTTCAGGGCGGCGCTTCTCAGCAGTTTGCCATGATCCCCATGAACTTCATGAAAAACGGCGTTGCCGATTATATCATTACCGGTCAGTGGGCAAAGAAAGCTTTCAGCGAAGCTCAGAAATTCGGAAAGGCTGTCGCTGTCGCTTCTTCGGCGGATAAAACTTTTTCCTATATCCCCGACTGCTCCGATCTTCCTATAGATGATAACGCGGATTACGTCTACATCTGCGAGAATAACACGATTTACGGAACAAAGTATCACACTCTCCCGAATACAAAGGGTAAAAATCTTATCGCGGATGTATCGTCCTGCTTCCTCTCCGAGCCTGTCGACGTTACAAAGTACGCTATGATCTACGGCGGCGTTCAGAAGAATGTCGGACCCGCGGGTACCGTTATCACAATAATCAGAGAAGATCTTATCCCGGAAAAGCCTTACATAGAAAATACTCCCACAATGCTTCAGTATAAGACTCACGTTGACGCAAAGAGCCTTTACAATACACCTCCCTGCTACGGAATTTATATCTGCGGCAAGGTGTTCAAGTGGCTTCTTAAAAACGGCGGTCTGTCTGCAATGAAAGAAAAGAACGAGAAGAAAGCGGCTATCCTTTATGATTTCCTCGATAACAGCAAACTCTTCAAGGGGACTGTCGTCAAGCAGGATCGTTCGATCATGAACGTTCCTTTCGTTACGGGAAATGAAGAACTCGACGCTAAATTCGTCGCTGAAGCAAAGGCTGCGGGTCTTGAGAACCTCAAGGGACACAGAACCGTCGGCGGCATGAGAGCTTCCATATATAACGCAATGCCCGAAGAAGGCGTTCGCAAGCTCGTTTCGTTCATGGAAGAATTTGAAAAGAATAACGCGTGATCACCGCTGCGTTCTGACAGTAAATAATAATATAAATATCTATTTGTTTTTTACGGAGGTTTGATTGAAATGTACAATATTCAGACGCTGAATAAAATCGCAAAATGCGGCACTGATCTTTTCGATACCGCAAAATATACAGTTTCGGACACTGCCGAAAATCCCGACGCAATTATGGTAAGATCGGCGGCTATGCACGATATGGCGTTCGGCGATAAGCTTCTCGCTATCGGCAGAGCGGGCGCGGGAACAAATAATATCCCCGTCGATAAGTGCGCCGAAGAGGGAATCGTTGTATTCAACACTCCCGGAGCAAACGCCAACGCCGTTAAGGAGCTTGTTATCGCGGCTCTTCTGCTTTCGTCGAGAAAGATCCCCGCGGCTCTCGCGTGGGCGCAGGGTCTTAAAGGCAACGGCGCGGAAGTCGGCAAGATGGTGGAAAAAGGCAAGAGTCAATTCGTCGGTCCCGAAATAACCGGCAAGACTCTCGGTATCATCGGTCTCGGAGCGATCGGCGTAAACGTAGCTCACGCCGCAATTGCTCTCGGGATGAAGGTCATCGGCTATGATCCCTATCTTTCCGTAAATACCGCAATAAGACTCGACCCGCAGGTAAAGACTGTTGCGGACGTTAAGGATATCTTCAAGGATTCCGATTATATCACGCTTCACGTTCCTTTCAATCCCGAAACAAAGGGAACGGTCAGCGCCGAAACTCTTGCTCTCTGCAAGGATGGCGTAAGAATAATCAATCTTGCGAGAGGCGAGCTTGTTGACAACGCGGCTATTATCGACGCGCTGAAGTCGGGCAAGGCCGCCGCGTACGCTACCGATTTCCCGAACGACGAGATCCTCGGCGTGGAGGGCGTTGTGGCTCTTCCGCACCTCGGAGCTTCCACTCCCGAAGCGGAGGATAACTGTGCTGTTATGGCTGCAAACGAGCTTATCGATTACATCGAAAACGGAAATATCACAAACAGTGTTAATTTCCCGAACGCAAGAATTGACGGAAACGGCACAAAGATATGCGTGCTTCACAAGAATACGTCGGGAATCCTCGCGAAGCTCACGGCTGCTCTCGGAGATGAGGGTAAGAATATCGAGAATATGGTAAATGCTTCCAAGAAAGAGTACGCATACACCATTATGGAATCTCAAGCCGAGGTTACGGATGAAATTTCCGCAAAGCTTTCGTCAGTTGACGGAGTTATAAAAGTAAGAATAATCAAAAAGTAATTGACATAATGCTTTTGCCGCGCCGTACAGCTTCCGGCGCGGCGGAGCTTACGGAGGTAATTTATATGCCTAATCAGAATTTTACATCGCAGGATTCGAGCGATAACCGCGCACTCGGGGTAATAATGTCGATCTTTACGATTTTGTTTTTTCTTCCGTTTATCGTGAAGACCGATTCGATTTATCTGAAATTCCGCGCTAATCAGACTCTTATCGTTTTTATTCTTGACGCCGTTGTGGGAGTGATTTCAAAAATACCGATAATAGGCTGGTTTTCGGGTATTCTTGGATTTTTTGTGCTTATACTCAGCATTATAAATCTTGTATATGCTTGTCAGGAGCAGAATACGGGCAAACCTCTTCCCATTGTCGGGAATATTGAGATCATCAAATAATCCCTAATTATGAAAATAATCGAAACAGGCGCGTTTACGCCTGTTTTGCGTATATATACCCGATGCCGGCGCGATTTTCGGCGTCAAAATTAAATTATAATGCTTTCGGAGGGTTTTGAAAAAATGTTCAGATGCTACGACAACAGAGAACTCAGCTGGCTGAAATTCAACGAGAGGGTTATGGAGGAAGCAAGAGACGATAATGTTCCCTTGGGAGAAAGACTGCTTTTCGCGTCTATCTATCAGACCAATCTCGATGAATTTTTCATGATAAGGGCAGGCTCGTTATATGACCAGACTCTCGTTCATGCGGAGGACAAGGAAAATAAAACGGGAATGACGGCCGGTGAACAGCTTGATGAAATATACAAGAGAGTAGGAGAGCTTATTCCCGTAAGAGACAGCACCTACAGAGGAATTATGGATTCTCTCAGGGAATACGATATAGAACAGGTGGATTTTGAAAGTCTCTCTCGCGACGAGGAGGACTATCTTTCGGTGTATTTCAACACCGAGATAAGACCGCTCATCAGTCCGCAGGTCGTGGATAAGCGTCATCTGTTTCCTTTTCTCGCGAATAAGGAAACGTATATCGCCGCTCACCTCGAAGCAAAGAATACAGTAAAAATGGGTATAATAGCGGCAAGCGGAAGCTTTCCGAGACTTATTTTCATGCCCTGTCAGACAAAGATACGCTTTGTGCTTGCGGAGGAACTTATTCTCCACTATGCGGAGAGCGTTTTTGAAACCTACAAGACATTATCAAAGGGAATTATACGCGTTACCAGAAACGCCGATATAAATATGGAAGAAGCTTTATACGACCATGACGTGGATCTCCGCGACATTATGGAGGAGCTTCTGAAAAAGCGCAAAAAGCTTTCTCCCGTGCGCCTTGAAATATTAAAGGACATGGGACATGACGCGGTGGAATTTCTCTGTGAAAAGCTGGAGCTTAGAGACAATCAGGTTTTCGTTTGTGAAACTCCTCTTGATCTGTCCTTTATTTTCCCGCTCCGCTCAAAAATGGAGCAGAGATTCCCGCAGATGTTCTATGTTCCCGCCCGTCCGCAGGAAAGTCCCGATTTCAACAGGACTCAGAAGCTGATCCCTCAGATATTAAAAAGAGATCTTATGCTTTCGTTCCCGTATGAGAGCATACGTCCGTTTATTATGCTTCTGAATGAAGCGGCAAACGATCCCGATGTTGTTTCGGTGAAGATAACGCTGTACAGAGTGGCTTCAAATTCAAAGATAGTGGAAGCTCTCATAAGCGCCGCCGAAAACGGAAAAGAGGTTTTCGTTCTTGTGGAGCTTCGCGCCCGTTTTGATGAGGAAAACAACATCGGCTGGTCGAAGCGTCTCGAAGAGGCAGGATGCAGAGTAATGTACGGACCGCATAATTTAAAGGTTCACTCAAAGCTTCTGCTTATCACGAGAAAATCGGGCGATGAGCTTCAGTATATCACTCAGATAGGCACGGGAAATTACAACGAGAAAACATCAGCGCTCTACACCGATCTGTCTCTTATGACAGCGGATATGAACATCGGCGCGGAAGCGGGAACGGTATTCAATGCGCTTTCGATAGGAACACTTGTGGAAAATACGGAGCACCTGCTTGTTGCTCCCCTCAGTCTTCAAAATAAAATAATAGAAATGATAGATTTTGAGATCGCTGCCGCAAGAAGAGGCGAGAACGCATATATCGGTCTGAAGGTCAATTCTCTTACAGACAAGATTTTAATGGATAAGCTCATAGAAGCCTCAAACGAGGGCGTTAAAATTGAAATGGTAATAAGAGGAATATGCTGTCTTGTCGCGGGAATAAAGGGATATACCGAAAATATTACGGTAAGATCAATTGTCGGAAGATATCTCGAACATTCGAGGATTTACATTTTCGGACGCGGTGAAAGAATGAAGCTGTACATTTCTTCCGCCGATTTCATGACAAGAAATACTCTCAGAAGAGTAGAGGTAGCGGCTCCGGTATATGACAGCGCGATAAAGCAGAGGATTCTCGGAATATTTAATGTTATGCTCGCGGATAACGTAAAATCAAGAGTTATGCTGCCAGACGGGACTTACGTTTACAGAAAAGATATATCTCCGGAAGCGGCGGCAGCGGAAAAAATCAGCTGCCAGGATTATTTCCTCGCAGAAGCCGCAAAGAGGACTGAAGAAGCAAAAACTCCGAAAGCCGTAAAAGTCAAGGTACGGAAGATAAAGAGAAAACGAGGGGGGAAAATCTGAATAAATGGACGTCGCCGCCATAATTATACTGATAGGAATGTCAGCATTTTGTTCCGCGTCGGAAACGGCGTTCTCATCGGTAAATAAAATACGAATGAAACATCTTGCCGACAGCGGAGACAAAAGAGCGGCAAGGACTCTCAGGATTGCGGAGCGGTTTGACAAAACGCTCACCACGATCCTTATAGGAAACAATATCGTAAATATAGGCTCCGCTTCACTCGGAACAGTGCTTTTCACAAGGCTTTTCGGCGATAAAATGGGTCCGGGAATCTCCACGGCAGTCATGACGATCGTTGTTCTTATCTTCGGAGAAATACTTCCCAAATCGTTTGCCAAGGAGAATGCCGACAGTATGTCTCTGAAAATTTCGGGAATACTTGACTTTTTCATTAAACTATTCACGCCTCTTTCGGCGTTCTTCATGCTGATCCAAAATGTCATGGCGAAATTCTACAACAAGGGGGATTCTCCCAGCGTTACCGAGGACGAACTGAAATATATCATCAACGAAATTGAAGAAGAGGGCGTTCTGGAGGAACAGGAGAGCGACCTCGTCCGCAGTGCGCTCGATTTCGATGAGACCACTGTTGAAGAAATACTCGTTCCGAGAGTTAAGGTATGCGCCGTCGAAAAAAACGAAAGCGTCGAGGAGATAAAGCAGAAGTTCATCAGCGAGGGGTATTCGAGAATGCCCGTGTATGAGGACAATCTCGACAATATCGTCGGAATTGTAAACGAGAAGGATTTCTTCCGTCTGATCGCGGCGGACGATCATCCCGACAACATAAACGGTATAATCGGAAAAGCAATCTACTTCACCGAGTTTATGAAGATCTCCGAGGCGCTGAAGGAAATGCAGCAGAAAAAGCAGCATATCGCGATAATAAGCGACCAGTACGGAGGTACGGGCGGTATTATCACTATGGAGGACATTATAGAGGAGCTTGTCGGAGATATTTACGATGAGAGCGACGAAATAGATCACCGCGTGATGAAAACAGCCGAAAACACTTATGAAGTGGATTCTTCGGTAAGTCTTCACGATCTTGAAGAAAAACTCGATTTGCCCGACGATCTTATAAAATGCGAAAGCAATACCGCAGGAGGCTGGGCACTGGAGCTTTTCGGAAAAATACCCTCGGTCGGCGATGAAGTACAAAACGGCATTTTCACTTTTAAGGTTATTTCCGCAGATGAGAGCCATGTTGAAAGACTGCTTATCAAAATTGATAAGCCTTCGGAAAAAAATGAATAGATCTTCCCCGCGGCGGGGATAAAAAGGAGAAAATCAAAATGAAAATATATCTGGACAACGCGGCAACCACAAAACCCTGTGAGCCTGCCGTCACAGCTTGCTTTTCCTGCATTACGGAGAATTTCGGCAATCCGTCAAGTCTGCACGGGATAGGCTTCGAAGCGGAAAAGACAGTCACCGAAGCAAGAAAGAGCATAGCCGCGGCGCTTGTCTGCGAGCCTGACTGTATATTTTTCACATCGGGAGCAACGGAATCAAATAACACGGTAATTTTCGGAGCAGCCGAAAAAATGGGCAGACGGAAGAAAAAAATCGTAGTTTCCGCAGGTGAACATTCTTCTGTATTGAAGCCCATGAAATATCTTGAGGAAAGAGGCTTTACCGCTTTGAGAGTAAAACCCTCAAGAAACGGAGATATCGATATTGACGAATTTGTACAAAACGTCGATGATAATACCTTTCTTGTCTCATGCGGCTTAGTGAACAATGAAACGGGTGCGATAAATCCCGTTGGAAAGATTTTTTCCGCCGTAAAGAAAAAATATCCCGATTGTCTCACTCACACCGATGCTGTTCAGGGATTTTTGAAAATACCAATGAAAGCGAAAGCTCTTTCCGCGGATTTTATTACGTTAAGCGCTCATAAAGTCCACGCGATAAAGGGCGCGGGAGCATTGTACATAAAAAGGGGAGTGAAGATCCCGCCGTTTATTTACGGAGGAGGACAGGAAAAGGGTATGCGATCGGGAACAGAGTCGGTTCCGTTAATTTCCGCGTTCGGAGCGGCGGCAAGAGCGCTTCACGGCACAATGGGCAGCGCATACGATCATGTGAGCGAAGTAGATTCTTATCTGAACGAAAAGCTCCGTGCGCTTGATTTTGTGATAATAAACTATGAATCGGAAAATAAGTCGCCGTTTATCACGAATTTTTCGGTAAAGGGAATTCGTTCGGAGACTCTTCTTCATTTTCTCGAGGAGAGGGATATTTACGTTTCGAGCGGCTCTGCTTGCAGCAAAGGCGCAAAAAGCGAGGTCCTGTCCTCAATGGGAATATCGGAAAAGCAGATAGACAGTGCAATACGAGTTTCTCTCGCGAGATATACCGAAAAAGAAGATATAGATCTGCTTACGGAGGCTCTTATCGAAGCGGAAAAAACTCTTGCCAAAAGAAAGTAGGTAAAATATGGCGTCATCGTCAGTATCAAAAATAATGGAGATCCCGAAATATTTTTTATTCTCCGAGGGCGGAATATACAGCGGCGGAAAATACGACAAAAGCTTCAATTATAAAATCGTTCCGTCGGGGGAGGAGCTTAAAGTCTCCATATGGTTCGGGAAAAACTGCATTGATAAGTCCGAAAACGTTGAAACAAAAACCTTTCCGTCGAACGAGGAAGATTTCGTGAAAGCCGTGAAATGGATAGAAGAAACCTACCAAAACGCTCCGTACACGGATGATTACCCCAAAAGCTTTTTCGGAAGCGGAGAATCTGTCATTCCGTGACAGTTTTCATAAAAAAACCTGACTGATAAAAAAGACCGGAGAAAAATCTCCGGTCATAATTTTTACAGTAAACCCGTATTATTCGTTGATCTTCGTAACAACGCCCGAACCTACTGTACGTCCGCCTTCACGGATAGCGAAACGGAGTCCCTGCTCGATAGCGATGGGAGTGATAAGCTCAACGTCCATAACAACATTATCGCCGGGCATACACATTTCCTTGTCAGCGGGAAGTGTGATTACGCCTGTAACGTCAGTTGTTCTGAAATAGAACTGAGGACGGTAGTTATTGAAGAAAGGAGTATGACGTCCGCCCTCTTCCTTCTTAAGAACGTAAACCTGTCCTGAGAACTTG
>CAZCUQ010000081.1:0-8088 GCA_964501705.1 uncultured Ruminococcus sp.
GGGAAGAAATATCAGAACTCTCGAAACTCTTACGGGAGTTGAGCTTATCATCGATGATACTCCCGAAGTCATTACGCTTTCCTGCTTCGATCCCGCAAGGCGTGAGGTCGCGAGGATCGCTATCGAAAAGCTTATCGCCGATGGCAGGATACACCCCGCCCGCATTGAGGAAACCGTTGAAAAAGCAAGGCGCGAAGTCGAACATAAAATCAAAGCCGAGGGCGAAAGAGCTATTCTCGAAACAAATGTTCACGGCATAAATCATGAGCTTGTAAAGCTTTTGGGAAGACTTCATTACAGAACTTCTTACAGACAGAATGTGCTTAATCACTCGATAGAAGTATCTCATCTTGCAGGTATAATGGCTTCGGAGCTTGGCGTTGACGCTAATTTGGCAAGACGTGCAGGGCTTCTCCACGATATCGGAAAGGCGTTAAGCTACGAGATAGAAGGTTCGCACGTCCAGATAGGCGTCGATGTATGCCGCAAGTATAAGGAAAACCCCGAAGTAATCCACGCTATCGAGGCTCACCACGGTGACGTTGAGACAAAAACGATCGTTGCGGCTCTTGTTCAGGCGGCGGATGCTATCTCCGCAGCAAGACCCGGAGCAAGAAGCGAAAACTTTGAAAACTACATAAAGAGACTTCAGAAACTTGAAGAACTTTGCAATTCCTACGAGGGAGTTGAAAAATCTTACGCTATCCAAGCGGGAAGAGAAGTCCGCGTAATGATATCTCCCGAACAGGTAAGTGATGAAAAAATGATCATTATCGCAAGAGATATCGCCAAGCGCATCGAAGACGAGATGGAATACCCCGGACAGATAAAGGTATCTCTAATCAGAGAAAGCCGGGCGGTCGAATACGCGAAATAAAATCAAGAAATAAATCAGAGGTCGGAAAAAAGTTCCGGCCTCTTTTTGTTTTACTTATTTTTCAGTAGGATCGGGTCTCGAATTATAAAGTATCTCAACAGCGTTTTTCATCATCTCAACGGTGTTGTCATTAGGGGACAGCTTAATGGAGATATACGGCTTTTCCGCTGCGCCGTTTACAGTGACTCTTGATTTGTAAACCGCAACAAGAGCCTGTATCTGACAAAGTTCCGCTGAGGTTATTTCAAAAATCATACAGCCCTTGCGCTCCATTATCTGGGTAATTCCGATCTCTCCCGCCATGTTGCGGACAAGCGCTACCGTTATAAGCCCGTTTATTGCCTTGGGAGGATCGCCGTATCGGTCGATAAGCTCGTCGATAAGATCCATTCGCTCATCGTTTGTACGTATCGCAGCTATTTTATGATACACCTCGATTCGCCCCGCTGTGCTTGTGATGTAATTATCGGGAATATGCGCTTCTATCTGCAGATCGACAAGACACTGTTCGGGAGAGCGGGGAGGCTTTTCGCCCTTGACATCGGCAAGAGCCTCCGATAAAAGCTGCAAATACATATCATATCCTACCGCTTCCATATGTCCGTGCTGACGTCCGCCTAAAATCGATCCCGCGCCCCGTATTTCAAGGTCGCGCACAGCGACTCTGAAACCGCTTCCGAACCGGGTGAATTCACGTATGGCTTCAAGTCTTTTTGCGGATATTTCCGTAAGAACCTTTCCCGGACGGAACGTAAGATACGCAAATGCTCTGCGGTTTGAACGTCCGACTCTTCCTCTGAGCTGATAAAGCTGGGAAAGTCCCATTCTGTCCGCGTCTTCTATTACAAGAGTATTTACATTTGCAACGTCAACACCCGTTTCGATAATTGTGGTGCAGACTAAAATATCCGTTTCGTGATCGACTACCTGCTGCCATATTTCGGAGAGCTTTTCTTCTTCCATCTGTCCGTGAGCGACGGAGATCCTCGCGTCGGGAAGCGCTCCCGCAAGCTTTCCCGCGCACTGTTCGATGGTTTCAATGCGGTTGTGGATATAGTAGACCTGCCCTCCGCGCCGCAGCTCCTTATTTATCGCCTGAATGATAACGCCCGTATTATGCTCAATAACAAACGTCTGTACGGGATAGCGGTCAACGGGAGGCTCTTCAATGACGGACATATCGCGTATGCCGCTCATTGCCATATTCAGAGTACGCGGAATGGGCGTTGCGGATAAGGTAAGCATATCCACGCCCGTGAACATTTCCTTGAATTTTTCTTTGTGCTTTACTCCGAATCGCTGTTCTTCGTCCACAATAGCAAGACCCAGGCTGCTGAATTTAATATCCTTCTGAACAAGACGATGAGTGCCTATGATCATATCTATCTTTCCGAGAGCAAGCTCTTTGACGATTTCGCTTTGCTGCTTTTTAGTGCGGAATCTTGAAAGAAGCTCAATCTTAAAGGGAAAATGCTCGAAGCGCTTTAAAGCTGTCTGATAATGCTGCCAGGCCAGAACTGTCGTCGGAACGAGTATCGCGCATTGTTTTCCCTCTTCCATGCACTTGAAAGCGGCGCGAAACGCCACCTCTGTTTTGCCGAAGCCGACGTCTCCGCAGAGAAGTCTGTCCATGGGGATATCCTTTTGCATATCCTGCTTTATTTCTTCTGTGCAGCGGAGCTGATCGTCCGTTTCCGAATACGGGAATCTTCCCTCGAAATCCTGCTGCATATCGTCATCCGGGGCAAAAGCGTAGCCTTTTGTCTGAGCTCTTTTTGCATACAAAGCGGTAAGCTCGTCAGCCATATCCCTGACGGCTTTTTTGACGCGTGCGCGTGTTTTCTGCCATTCGGGAGAGGATAATTTGTTGAGCTTCACTCCGGTATCGTCACGGGGACCTATATATCTCGAAACAAGGTCAAGCTGAGTTACGGGAACATACAGAACATCTGTTCCTGCATATTTTATGGTAATATAGTCCTTAACTATTCCGTCAGTTTCGATTTTGCTTATTCCCGTAAAGCGTCCTATTCCGTAAAGAGAATGTACCACGAGATCGCCGTCGGAAATATCCGCAAGGGAGCGGATCTCCTCGCTTTTTTTTCTCTTTGACGATAAACGTCTTTTGGCGCTCAGGGCTTTTGTCTGAGTGATGAGAGCTGTTTTTTCATCGGGATAGTCGTATCCCGATGAAACGCTTCCCGTCATCAGGAGCACATGACCCGCGGCAAGCTCCGAATTATCTGACGCGATCTCGCAGGAAATTCCATATTCTCGGAGATCGTCCGCTATTATCGGAAGAGTTTTATCCGAGCCTGCCATTACTATTACGGAATATTTTCTGTCGGTGAACGATTTCAGATCTTCGTCGAGCTGCCGTATTTCTCCTCCCCACGAAGCCGTCTGAAAGGCGTTTATCGTCATAAGCCGCTTAAATTTGATATCTGTTCCCCGTAAAAACGTATCGGCGAAAACAGACGGATGTTCCTCTATTTTTCCGAGAAAGACGGGGAAAGACATCATGTAGTTTTCAAGTCCTCTGCAAAGCACGCCTTCTTCTGTCAGAAGCCTGCAATCCTCGGTATATTCGGCGAAAACGCCCTTTGCTCTGTCGGTTATGTTTCTGTATTCGCTCACGAGAATTTTTCCGCCGTCAAGATAGTCAAAAATATACGCGGGTTTTTTATAGGCGATGCTGATATATTTGTCGAGACTTCCGACGCCGAGATTTCCTCTGAGTCTGTCGATATCTCTGTAAAGATTTTCTTTTGCCGATTCCGACCTTTTTCCGCGCAGGGAACTTATAAGCTCTTCTATTTTTTCAATGAATTTTTCGTCCGAATCAAAAAGGACTTCGGACGCGGGGGGAATTTCTGTAATATCAATACTTTGGGTTCTTCTTTGAGTTTCCGTGTCGAAATAAGAAAGTGAATCTATATCCTCTCCCCATAGCTCGATTCTCACGGGAAATTTTGACGAAACGGGAAATATATCGATAATGTCTCCGCGAACAGAAAATTGTGCCTGCCCCGTTATCATATCCGCGCGCGAATATCCCGCCGAGACAAGCTTCCCGATAAGATACCCCGTGTCAAGACTTTCTCCGTTTTCGATAAGAAGGGATTTTTCAGACAGGATATCGGGAGGAATAGTGACCTGCATACAGCTTTCCGCCGATGCGCATACTATTTTACATTCCCTGTTTTGTATCCTTGAAAGAACGCCGAGACGCATATGCTCATATTCGCGCGAGACGGATTCCGCATCGGTGAAACTCATATCCTTGGCGGGGAAAAGACAGGCGATTTCCTCTCCGCACATGGAATTGATATCGTCAGCAAAGCGTTTTGCCGCCGCTTCGTCCTCTGTTATGACCAGCACGGTTTTTTTCCCGTAATAATTCATTGCAAGGGCAGTCATTGCCTTGTGAATTGCGGAGATTCCCGAAAGCGAAAGAGGATATTCTTTATTTTCAAGCGCTTCGTTAAGTTCTGCGAAGCGCGATATTTTTTCTATAGTCTTATAAAATATATTCATAAAATACCCTTAGTTAAATTTATTCATAGCTTCGTCGGTTTTTCCTCCGACCATAAGTGCGAGAGCCTCGCACGCCTTATCCGTTGATTCGCGCATGAGGGGAATTTCCTCCTTTGTGAAATTTGACAGTACCCAGTCGGCGAGATCATAGTCCTTGTGAGGCTTTGCGCCGACGCCTATTTTTATTCTCGGAAAATTATCCGCCCCCGAAAGATATATTATATTTTTCATGCCGTTATGTCCGCCGTCCGAGCCTTTTCTTCGGATACGCAGCTTCGATGGTTCCAGACTTATATCGTCAAAGCAGATTATCGTTCTTTCGGGAGGTATCTTATAGAAATTCATCGCTTCAATAACAGCTTCACCGCTTTTATTCATATAAGTGGATGGCTTCATAACGAGACAGCGTTTTTCCGAAAGCATACATTCTCCGATAAGGGATTTGAATTTCAGCTTTTTTATTTCAAAGTTGTTTTTCTCCGCGAGAGTGTCTACTGTCATAAATCCCGCGTTATGGCGCGTGTTTTCGTATTCCGTTCCGGGATTTCCCAGTCCCGCGATAATATATTCCACGCTTCCCGAAAGAGCGGGTTCTTCCTTTTTTATTTTATCAAAAATATCAAAAATACTCATTTATTTTCTTTTTTCCTCAATAAACCGCATTAACCTCATGTCGATAATATTCGACATGAGGTTATACTATTTGTTAAATTTACGTAAATTATTACTTGTTGAACAACGGCGAAATGGAAGCATCCATGTAAATTCTCTGGATCGCCTGTGCGAATACGGGAGCTACGGGAAGAGTTTTTATTTTATCGATCTGCTTTTCCTCGGGAAGAGCAATAGTATCGAGAATTACAAGCTCCTTTATCACGCTGTTTTCTATCCTCTCGATAGCGGGACCCGACAAAACGCCGTGAGTTGCGCAGGCGTAAACCTCCGACGCTCCGCCTATGTCTATCATGGCTTTTGCGGCGTTGCAGAGAGTTCCCGCCGTGTCTATCATATCGTCAACGAGAATTACTTTTTTGTCCTTTACGTCTCCGATGATGTTCATTACCTCGCAGACATTCGCTCTCTGGCGTCTCTTATCGACGATAGCGAACGGAGCGCCGAATTTCTGGGCGAAATTTCTTGCTCTCGTGACAGAGCCGAGGTCGGGGGAAACTATCATGCAGTCGTCTTTGCAGTCCTTGAATTTATCGATGAAATAAGGCGCGAGTATCGGCACTCCCAGCAGATGATCCACGGGTATATTGAAAAATCCCTGTATCTGGGGACAGTGAAGATCCATTGTAAGTACTCTGTCCGCTCCCGCCGCTGTAATGATATCAGCGCATAATTTTGCGGAAATGGGATCTCTTGCCTTTGCTTTTCTGTCCTGTCTTGCGTAGCCCATGTAGGGAATTACTGCGGTGATACGTCCCGCGGACGCTCTTTTGAAAGCGTCTATCATGATGAGCAGCTCCATGAGATGGTCATTTACGGGAGTACTTGTGGACTGGACGACAAATACGTCCGAGCCTCTTACGCTTTCCTGAATGGAAACGCTTATTTCGCCGTCGGAAAATCTCACAACCTCGGACTGTCCGAGAGGAAGTCCGAGCGAATCAGCAATTTCCTTCGCTACCTTGGGATTTGAATTCGCGGAAAAAATCTTGATATCCTTGCCGTGTACGTTCATTTGTATTTTTCTCCTTGTTTCATAGATTTATTATTTCTTGCGCGATCTTTCGATACGCGATTTAAGCCTTTTTTCACCAAAGCCCTCGATAACTTTCGTTTCGGGTCTGCCGACGGCGAGCGCTCCGTCGGGAACATCTCTCGTCACGGTAGTTCCGGCTCCCGTATATGCGGCGTTTCCGATCGAAACGGGCGCGACAAGATTGGTATTGCAGCCGATAAAAGCATTATTTCCGATTTTCGTGCGGAATTTCTTTTCGCCGTCGTAATTTACCGTTACCACGCCGCAGCCGAAATTTACGCCGCTTCCGACATCGGAATCTCCCACATAGGTAAGATGGGAGACGGACGTTCTTTCTCCGACTGTGGAATTTTTCACCTCGACAAAATCGCCTATTTTCACATTGCTTTTAATATGGCTGTTCGGGCGGATATGCACAAAAGGACCTATCCTTACGTTATCGTCGATAACGCTTTCATACGCCTGAACGTAATTGAGACTCGTGCCGCAGCCTACGGTGCAGTTTTCGATGAGACAGTTCGGACCTATCGTGCAGTTTTCGCCGATTTCGGTATTGCCTTTTATTATAGTTCCCTGTAAAATTTTGGTTCCTCTGCCTATCTTAACGTCTCTTCCGATAGAGATGCCGTCGGTGCAGGTAAACTCCACGCCTTCGTCCAGAAGCTTTTCTATTATGTTTTCCCTCGCCTTGTCGTTCAGGGACAAAAGTCCTTTTCTGTCGTTTGCTCCGAGAACGGCGCCGGGATTATCCGAAACATAAGCTCCCGCACGCAGTCCCATGCTTATGAGAATGAAAATGGTATCGGTGAGATACAGCTCATTCTGTGCGTTGGCGGGTTTAAGCTCGCAGAGAGCTTCAAGAAGCGCTTCGATATTGAACCAATACGCTCCGGAATTTATCTCGCGGATCTTTTTTTCTTCGACGGAAGCGTCCTTTTCCTCGACGATCCCCGTAATTCCGTTATTTCCTCTGAGTATCCTGCCGTATCCCGAAGGGTCGGCGATCTCGGATGTGATTACGGTTACGGCGTTGTTTTCCCTTTCGTGGAGCGCGAGGCTTTCTCTTATGGTCCCGCTGTCGATAAAGGGAGCGTCTCCGTTAAGTATAAGAACATTTCCGCCCTTTCTCTCGCGGAGGAAATGTCTCGCTGTAATAACGGCGTGTCCGGTGCCCATTCGTTCTTCCTGAAGAACAGTCTCGTATTTTTCTCCGAGATAATTTTCGATGACCTCATGATTAAAGCCCGTGACGACGCACAGATCGGAAATATCCGCACCCTCGCAGGCTTTTATCACCCAAACAAGCATAGGTTCTCCCAGAACCTCGAACATGGGCTTGGGCAGGTCTGATTTCATTCTTTTGCCCTGACCGCCCGCAAGAATGACCGCACAGTTTTTGTTACTCATTGTATAATCTCCTATATTAATACAAATCGGATTAATTGATTCATTATATTACTATAATATTATCGCATATTTTCATACCGATTTCAATGTTTTTTTTATTACAAACCGCGTGATTTGTATATTTTGGTTATTTTCACCAAAAAGATAGAAAATAATTTTCTGTATATGTACAGTAGAAAATGTGAAAGTTTTCTGTTATAATATATATAGCGCCGAATGAGATCCGTTTCCCATCAGCTCGGACAAGCGGTTTGACTTTCGGAGAAAACTATATTATTGGAGGTAAATCACAAAATGGCAAAGAAATGGGTCTACACTTTCAAAGAAGGAAATATGACAATGCGCAATCTGCTCGGCGGAAAGGGCGCAAACCTTGCGGAAATGACCGAGATCGGACTTCCCGTTCCCCAGGGCTTTACTATCACGACGGAAGCCTGCACACAGTACTATGAGGACGGCAGAAAGATCAACGACGAGATCATGGCACAGGCTATGGAAGGCGTTGCCTGGATGGAAAAAGAAAACGGAAAGAAGTTCGGCGACAAGGAAAATCCTCTTC
>CAZCUQ010000082.1:0-8015 GCA_964501705.1 uncultured Ruminococcus sp.
GGCGTATTCCATAGATTCGGGATAAAGCGCAAACTGACAGTTGCAGCCGCCCTCTACCTTAAGCTCCGAAATTATGTTCAGAGAAGCTGTACGGAGCATCTGATATTCCTTGTCGGAAAGAGTTACCGCGGGAGCGATAACTATGCTGTCGCCCGTGTGAACCCCGACAGGATCGAAATTCTCCATGGAGCAGACAGTAATAACGTTTCCCTTACTGTCGCGGATAACCTCGAATTCGATCTCTTTCCAGCCGCTTATGCACTTTTCGATAAGCACCTGTGTAATAGGGGAAAGTCTTAATCCGTTTGTTGCGATATCGCGAAGTTCCTCCTCGTTATTCGCGATACCGCCTCCCGTTCCTCCGAGAGTGAACGCGGGACGCACTATCACGGGATAAGTAATGACCTTTGCGAAATCGACCGCGTCGTCGACAGTTTCAACGACCTTTGAGGGAATACACGGCTCGCCTATTTTTTCCATTGTATCTTTAAAAGCCTGCCCGTCCTCGGCTTTAAGGATAGTTTCGGGATTTGCTCCCAGGAGTTTGACATTGTTTTCCGCGAGAAAACCCTCTTCGGCAAGCTGCATTGAAAGAGTAAGTCCCGTCTGTCCTCCGAGAGTAGAGAGAATACTGTCGGGTTTTTCGATTCTGATTATTTTCTTTACAACGTCAAGGGTCAAGGGTTCGATATACACCTTGTCCGCCATAGCCTTGTCGGTCATAATGGTCGCGGGATTGCTGTTGATAAGAACGACTTCAAGCCCCTCCGCTTTAAGTGCGCGGCACGCCTGAGTTCCCGCATAGTCGAATTCGGCCGCCTGTCCGATTATTATGGGTCCCGAACCGATAACAAGGACTTTTTTGATATCTGAACGTTTGGGCATATTATTTATCCTCCCTTATCTTCTCGCAGAGAGAAATGAAATTATCGAAAAGGAATGCCGTATCATGCGGACCTCCGCACGCTTCGGGATGAAACTGCACCGTAAAGACGGGGAAATTTTTATATCGCACGCCCTCGCAGGTACCGTCGTTTGCGTTTTTATAGGAGACTTCGCCGATTGCGGGATCGAGACTGTCGTTTACCACAGCATAGCCGTGATTTTGCGACGTAACGAATGTCCTGTCCGTCATAAGCTCGACAACGGGCTGATTTGCGCCTCTGTGACCGTATTTGAGCTTTTCGGTTCTTGCGCCGTTTGCGAGAGCCATGAGCTGATGTCCGAGACAAATTCCGAATATTGGGATATTAAGTTTGATTATTTCTTTAAGATTCTTTATGATTTCCGTATTTTCTGCGGGGTCGCCCGGACCGTTCGAGAGCATTATTCCGTCGGGTCTGAGTTTTTCCGCTTCCGAGACGGAGGTATCGGCGGGAAGAACGGTGACATTGCAGCCGCGTTTTAACAGCTCCCGTCTGATGTTATATTTATATCCGAAATCATAGAGTGCTATGTTAAGCCTGCCGTTTTCCGCCGGGAAATATTCTTTTTCCCTTACGGTCACGGATTTTACGGCGTTTACAATTTTGTATTCTTTGATTTTTTTCAGAAATTCTTCCTTTTTCCCGTAAACGTTCTCCGTGGTGACAACGCCGTTCATAACTCCGCTTTCGCGGATAATTCTCGTAAGAGCGCGCGTATCTACTGAATGAATCCCGACTGTACCATGATTTTTCAGAAAATCATTAATATTTCCCGCGCATCTGAAATTTGAGGGAGAATCGCACCATTCTCTGACGATATATCCTTTTACGGAAGAGCAGTCCGATTCGCGGTCTTCGTCGTTCACGCCGTAGTTTCCGATAAGCGGAAAGGTCTGGGTGACTATCTGACCGAAATAGCTGGGGTCGGTGAGAGTTTCCTCATAGGCTGTCATTCCCGTGGTGAAAACTATCTCTCCGAAAGATGTACCCTCCGCGCCGAAGGAGTATCCTTCAAAAACCTTTCCGTTTTCGAGCATGACATATCCCTTTTTGCCCAAGTTGAATAAAGACATTGCAAAAGTCCTTTCATTATAAATTTTCTCTTTTTTCCGAAGTGTTAAAGATATTTTGTGATATCCTCCCTCATTCGTATAACTTCATCTCTTGCCGCCTCCGCGAATTCTTTTTCGTTTCGGTTTGTTTTCTGATAAGCGCACATGATCGCTCTCGACGAATTCACGATCGCTCCGAGTCCGTTTTTGTCAAACGCCTTTGCAGCGCCCTCCGCGCCGCCGCCCTGCGCTCCGTAGCCGGGAACGAGGAAAAACGTGTGAGGGAGCTTTTCACGCATTTCTTTAAGCTGTTCGGGATAGGTAGCTCCCACTACCGCTCCGACAGCGCTGTAACCGTACTCGCCGATATTATCTTCTCCCCATTTTTCGCACATATCGCCCATAGTCTCATAGACTGTTTTTCCGTCAAGGGTTTTATCCTGAAGTTCTCCCGAAGAAGGGTTGGAGGTCTTTGCAAGAATGAAGATCCCCTTGTCTTTTGCCTTGCATATATCGAGCGCGGGATTTACTCCGTCCGTTCCGAGATATCCGTTTACGGTGAGCGCGTCCGCGCCGAACGCCGAAAGAGTTTCTCCGTCTATATCCGTTTCACCGAGAAACGCGTTTGCGTAGCTTTCCATTGTTGAGCCGATATCGTTTCTTTTTCCGTCGGCGATAACGAAAAGTCCCTTTGATTTTGCGTAGGCTATGGTTTCACAGAGAGCCTTAACGCCCTGCCATCCGTACATTTCGTAATATGCGCATTGAGGCTTGACAGCGGGGACAAGGCCGCATACCGCGTCGATAAGTCCTTTGTTGAATTCGAGAATCGCCGCCGCCGCGCCCTCGAAGGTCTTTCCGTATTCCGAGTAAGCTTTTTCCCTGATGTAATTCGGGATATACGAAAGCTTGGGGTCAAGACCCACAACCGTGGGATTTTTCATATCAATAATTCTTTTTATCATTCTGTCGAAAGACATAAATTACACTTCCTCTTCAAAAATTATTT
Source organism: uncultured Ruminococcus sp. (assembly GCA_964501705.1). Classification (GTDB taxonomy): domain Bacteria; phylum Bacillota; class Clostridia; order Oscillospirales; family Ruminococcaceae; genus RGIG4694. The sequence continues at coordinate 2,988 of CAZCUQ010000082.1, forward strand.
CTCCGTTTGACATAGTCAAGAGATTTTTTCCTTTGAATTTTTCGCCCTTGAAAACCGTATTTTTCGATTTGGAATGAAGCTTTTCGGGGATAACCGTCCATTCCCTTTCGGTATCGATAAGAATGAGGTCAGCCGTTTCTCCCTCCCTGATAAAAACGGGAGGAAGTCCCAGGAGCCTTCGCGGATTCATACTCATAAGCGAAACGATTTTTCCGAGACTCATTTTCCCCGTATGATAAAACGCGGTAAGCATTGCGGCAAGCGAGGTTTCCAGTCCGACCACACCGTTCGGAGACTTCAGAAAATCCGCTTTTTCCTCCTTTGTGTGGGGGGCGTGGTCAGTAACTACGCAGTCTATTGTTCCGTCAAGCAGACCGTTTTCTACAGCTTGTCTGTCGTGTTCTTCCCGCAGAGGGGGATTCATTCTGTAATCCGCGTCCCTTGAGAGAAGCTTTTCATCGGTGTAGTAAAAATAATGGGGAGCGGTTTCGCAGGTAACTCTGACGCCTGCTTTTTTCGCGTCGCGTATCATCTGTACGCTTCCTTCGGTGGAGACGTGGCAGATGTGTATCCTTGCGCCGCAAGACATTGCAAGAGCTATTTCTCTTGCGGTCACGCTGTCCTCCGAGGCTCTGTCCATGCCCTTGACGCCGAGCGCCTCGGAGATCTTTCCCTTATTGATTATTCCGCCGTCGATTATATTCAGATCCTCGCAGTGCGAGACGATAAGAAGCCCGTTTGAGACTGATTTTTCCAGAGCTTCTCTCATAAGAGAGGCATTTTCAACGGGTCTTCCGTCATCAGAGATGATCCTTATGCCTTTCTTTGCGTACATATCAAAGTCCGAGAGGGTTTTTCCCGACATTCCCTTTGTAACGCTTCCGACGGGATAGACCGTTACTCCCGTACCTTCCGCTTTTTTTCTCACATAATCAAATATTTCCGCGCTATCCTGCACGGGCTTTGTGTTCGGCATGGCGCACACGCCCGTAACGCCTCCCGCGGCGGCGGCTTTACATCCTGTGATTATATCCTCCTTATAGGTAAGCCCCGGATCTCTGAAATGAACGTGCATATCAAAGAGTGACGGCATGAGGACTTTTCCCGTTCCGTCGATAATTCTTTTTGCGGTATCGGAGAGGTTTTCGCCGAGCTTTGAGATTTTCCCGCCGGAAATAAGAACATCGGAGATTTTATCGGTAATTTCGTCTGTAATTCTGACATTTTTTATCAAAAAATCATTCATGAACAAGTTCCTCCTTTTCCAGGATAACAGCCTTATCGCAGCCGTCCGCTTCGCTCACCATGACCTTTACGGATTCATCTTTTGATGTGGGGACGTTTTTTCCCACATAATCGGGACGGAGAGGGATCTCTCTGTGACCCCTGTCCACAAGCACGGCGAGTTCGATCTTCTGAGGTCTGCCGCGTTTCATAAGGGCATCGATAGCCGCTCTGCACGAGCGACCCGTGAACATAACATCGTCGACGAGTATAATGGTTTTTCCCGTTATGCCGAAAGGGATATCGGTCTTATCGCTGTCGGGGATATTTTTTTCATCGTCGCGGGTAGAGGTGATATCGATAACGCCCGTTTTCCCGCGGAAACCTTCGAGTTCGCGGAGTTTTTCGGCGATCCTTTCGGCGATAAACACTCCTCTTGACATGATCCCGACAATTTCGAGATTATCCGTACCCTTATTTCTCTCGGCTATTTCGTAAGAAATTCTCGCGACAGCGCGTTTCATCTGATTTTCGTCCATAATAACGGCTTTTTCCGTCACATTTATTTCTCCTTTCACAAAAATAACCCGCCGACAAGTGAATCGGCAGGTTTATCTACATAAATTATACAGTTTTCCCGGGGGGAAAACCGAAACAATTACGAAAAGCCTTGCCGACCTCACGGGATCGGTTTAAAGGATTTACATGAATTTATTATACCACATTTTTATTATTATGTCAACAGATTTTTTCCGTCAGATCACTTTGCCGCACATTTTCGTCAAATGTTACAAAAACCGGTTATACAGACCCGAAACGGATATTATTTCCTGTGTCTGCTTCTCACTCTTTTTACTTCGTCGAGACGAAGCTCGAAATGCTCGGAGGCGTCCGGATTCACCTTATGCTTCAGGTCGTGAAGAGCCGTGCCGTACATCTTGCTCTGTAAGGTGGGAAAAGCCTTTATAAGCCTGTCGGCGGGAGATTTTTCGTTTAAGAGCTTATCGTACATTGCCTTGAGCTTTGAATACTCTATACGGTAATCTTCCTCGGGTTCGGGAGATTCGTTCTCGGCAAGAGATTTTACCCATTCTATCCTGTCGCTTATTGCTTCCGCCGAATCCTCCGCTTTGTCCTTTATTTTTTCGTTGAATTCCATTATGTCAATAGTTTTGTCGGCAAGCACGCCGCCTATTTTCTGCGATACCGAAAGCATTTTTTTCCCTATCGCGTCAAGCTGACGGAGCTTATCGGCGAGCTGACGCATCGCCGCAAGCGAAGATATGAGATCGACCGCAATAAGCACCGACATCACAATTATTATCGCAATTCCAACATTAATCGGTATCATCGCCACAAGCTTTTCAAAGGCGGGCTGTACTTTTTTAAGCATTATAACGCAGCCGAATCCCCAGAACAGGGAATTTCTCAGACAGATAAGCCCTTTGAAATTAAAAAATTCATGCGAATAATCCCACCAGCGGTTATGAAATATCGCCTCCAGAAGAAGCCCCACCGCAAGTTCCAGTGCGGTGCAGATTGTCATGGACAGAAAAAACGTCAGAAAATAAGAGTCCGTAAACGGACGAAGTATCGCTATGATAAGCAGTACGCCCACGCCGTAGATGGGACATATCGGCATATTCAGAAATCCCCGGTTCTGATATTCGCCCGTTTCAAAGGTCATATCTATTATTTCAATGACCCACCCGATGAACGACCATATTACAAAATAATGAAACATTTCATAAAGAGTGTATCCGAAAAATGGAAGCACAGTCATATTTTTTCGATCCTTTCCGCAAAAAATGCGTATAATCATTACAATAAGCAATTTTATCATTTTTTCCCGCTCTTGTCAAGTGATTTAATCATAATTTAATTTTTTCCGCCGCGGAATGCGGCGTGAGACAGTTTTTTTTAAAATAACTCTTGCAAAATGTATCAATTACAGCATCAACAAACTTAACAGATGAAGACATTGAAAAAGCTGTTAAAGATGCAGAAGCACATGCGGAAGAAGATAAGAAAAAGAAAGAAGAAATTGAAGTTAGAAATAATGCTGAAAGCTTAGTATATAATAGTGAAAAAACATTAAATGATTTAGGTGATAAAGTAAGTGGAGAAGAAAAAGCAAAAATTGAAGCTGAAATTGAAAATACTAAAAAAGCACTTGAAGGAAACAATACAGAGGCTATAAAAGAAGCAACAGAAAAATTAACAAAAGTATTTTACGAAATGTCTGAACAATTATACAAAAATGGAAATCCAAATGCAGCAGGTGCAACAGAAGAAGCAGCTGGTGAAGCAACAGGTGATGCAGAAAATAATGGAAATGATGGAAATGTATATGATGCAGACTATAAAGTAGAAGATGATAATAAATAGTATAAAACATGCAACGGGCGAGTTAAAAATACTCGCCCAATTTATGAAAAGGAGAAAGACTTGAAAATTTCAAATCTATTAATCCTTTGAAAGGAATGGATTAAAATTATGGCAAATAAAAAAGACTATTATGAAGTTTTAGGAGTTCAAAAAACAGCAACAGATGATGAATTAAAAAAAGCATATAGAAAACTTGCAAAAAAATATCATCCAGATGCCAATCCAGATAATAAAGCAGAAGCAGAGGCTAAATTTAAAGAAGTCAATGAAGCTTATGAAAATTTGTCAGATCCTCAAAAAAGGAGGATGTATGACCAGTTTGGGCATGATGGACCACAAGGATTTGGCGGAGCAGGAGGACCATTTGGCGGACAAGGTGGCTATTATTCATATTCTAGTTCAGGCTTTGACGGATTTAGTGATTTTGGTGACTTAGGGGATATCTTTTCTTCCTTTTTTGGAGGAGGTTTTGGAGGTAGAAGTTCTGCTAGAAGACAGACTGGACCAAAAAAAGGTGCAGATTTAAATTTGGGGATGGAAATTACTTTTGAACAATCCTATTTAGGTGTAGAAAAAGAAATTATGATAACCAGAGATGAAACCTGTACAACCTGTCATGGAAGTGGAGCAAAACCAGGAACTTCTGTAACTAAATGTAGTATGTGTAATGGTACTGGGCAAGTAACACAAGTTCAAAATACTATTTTAGGGCAAATGCAAACAAAAAGAACATGTAGTGCTTGTCATGGTACAGGCGAAGTTATAAAAGAGCCATGTGAAACTTGCCATGGAAAAGGTACAATAAGAAAGCAACCAAAAATCAAAGTAAAAATTCCAGCAGGTATTGATGATAATCAAACAGTTGTATTAAGAGGAGAAGGGGAACCTGGTCAAAAAGGTGGTCCAAAAGGAGACTTATATATTACAGTTAGAATAAAAAAACATAATATTTATACTAGAAAGGGAAATCAAGTTTTGTGTGAAATCCCAATTACCATTACCCAAGCAACTTTGGGTGCAGAGTTACAAATACCAATGGTAGATGGTTCCAAAGAGACTTATAAAATCCCAGATGGTACACAAACAGGAACTAAATTTACAATTCGTAACAAAGGTTTTAAATCTGTTAATTCTAATAGTGTAGGAGATTTTGTATTTACGGTAATCATTCAAACACCAAAAAGATTAACCAAAGAACAAAGAGATTTATTAGTGCAATTAGCTAAAACAATGAATGAACAGCCTCCTGTTAAAAAACGTGGAATTTTTGGATAATATAATATAAAAATAGTTTAGACAAGGTTTTAAAAAACCTTGTTTTCTTTACTTTGCTGTGATACAATAAAAGAAAAAAAGGCATAAAAAGGGTTTGAATCTATGAAAAAAGCAAAAAAAATTATAATTTTTTTATTGATT
>CAZCUQ010000083.1:0-2728 GCA_964501705.1 uncultured Ruminococcus sp.
CTTTAACGGGGCTATATAAATCGCTCCCACCGAACGGGGCATATCCTCCTCGAAAAGCGTGAGTATCGGAAAAAACGCGGCTTCAGTCTTTCCCGACGCGGTGGACGCGCACAAAAGAAGATTATCGTCCGTATTGAAGATAACATCCCCTGCCGCCGTCTGAACCGCACGGAGCGACTCCCAGCCGTTTCGGTAGATAAAATCCTGTATAAACGGAGCGTATCTGTCAAATATTTTCATGATTTAAATCTCTATATCGGCAAATTCTTCGGTTACGTTTTCATTTTCGGAAAGCGCGGGCTTTGCATAGGAAAATTTATCCGATGACATTATCTCCGAAGCGCTTGTATCGGGATTTTGCAGCAGGATGTTCAAAAGCTCGATGAAATCGCGGATGATCTCTCTCGGAGTTATATTTTCGTCAGCGCCGACTCTGCCGTATTCTATACGGATAAAATCGATTCTTTCCTGTTCGGACATACGCGGTGAATAATCGTAAAGAACGCCGTGTATCTCGGCGAGCTTTTCGGTGAGGATAAGCATTTCCTCGTTTGTGAGAGGTTTGAGCCTTATGACGGGAGCAAGCATATCGTGAAGTCCCTCACAGGCAAATCTTCCCTCGGTGAGACGTGACCTGAGAGCCTCATAGCTGTATATTCCCCGGCGTTTATCTTCAACGCACTGAGGGGTCGCGCCCATTATTATCCCGATATACTGAGCTTTTCCCTGCATGGTATCGTTATACATCGTGAGTATTTTTTCGTAGTTTTTCGCTCTTGTTATCGAATTGGGAATCTTGTAGATATTCACAAGCTCGTCTATCATGACGATAAATCCGCTGTATCCCGCTCTTTTGAGGAAATGAGCGAAAATTTTAATATACTCGTACCAGTCCTCGTCGTTTATGATGATATTCACGCCAAGCTCCGATTTTGCTTCGGTTTTGGTCGAATATTCTCCCCTGAACCATTTTACTGCCTTTGCTTTTGTTTCGTCGTCGCCGTCGCGGAAAGCCTTATAATACAAAGTGAGAAGTCTCGCAAAATCGAAGCCGTGAACCAGTTCGTCAAGAGATGACGTGACCTCGTATATCTTCTTTTCGACTTCGCCGTCAAACGCCGCGTTGTCGGGGGAAATTCCCGAAGAAACCACCTCGGAGCTAACCGAATCTATCCATTTGTCAAGTATCAGCGTAAGCGCTCCGCCTTCGGGACGGGTCTTTACGGAAAGATTTCGTATAAGCTCTCTGTAAGTCGCAAGTCCCTGACCCTTAGTTCCCTGAAGCTTTCTTTCGTTGGAAAGATCGGCGTCCGCGACGGCAAAATTTCTGTCCATCACATAATTTCGTATTATCTGCAAAAGGAAGCTTTTCCCGCTTCCGTATTTTCCGGCTATAAAGCGGAAGGAAGCGCCTCCCTCACATATGATATCAACATCGTGAAGAAGCGCGTCTATTTCATTTTTTCTTCCGACGGCGATAAACGGAAGTCCGACTCTGGGAACCACTCCGCCTCCCAGCGAGCTTATCACCGCCTGAGCTATTCTTTTCGGTATTTTCATATATACTCCTTTACATCATTACGGTAATCTTCGACAATCATAGGCAAGTCTCCGTCAAAATCAATAACGTTGTCGCCGAAAAAATCAAAGAGCTTATCATTTACGCTGTCGGAAAGCACGGAAAGCATAACGCCATTTTCCCGCGCAAAGCATTTTGTATCGCCATCATTTAAAAGAAGCGCAAGAAAAGCTTTTTCGGTTTCGTTAAGCAGAGAATTTTCATCGGCGTTTTCAGTTTTCGGAGAAGATATTTCATTTGTGAGGATTTCTTCCGTATATTCCTCGGTGATAAGTTTGTCGCGCGTAATATCGGCATCGCACCGTATTTTATCAAGAGCTGATACATCAATGGAAATTTCTTTTCGGACATTTTCATTTTTTTCCCGAAGGAAAGCTTCAACCTGTTTTTCGATCAATTTTATAACGGCTTTATTATTATAGCTTTCTTTGAGTTGTTTTTTGAAACCGAACTCGCGTCTCATTATGCGGTCTGTCTCCCGCATGACCGCACCGAGGTCGGAGCTTTTTTTCACTCCCGCAGGAAAGTTTTCGGTATAGCATTTTCCGTCTGTGAAAATAAATTTGTAACCGGCGCTTACGCTATATATGCGATCCTGCTGGATTCTGTTGTTTAAAAAAACCGCGTTATCGAAAAAGATATGCCTTTTTGTGATACTTAATCCGAAAAGCCTTTCAAAGAGAGGTTTTTTTCGGTTTTTAACGTAAAAATCCGCCCATGCTCGGTAAACCGCGCAGAATACTTTTTGGCTGTCTTCTTTATTTTCTTTGAAGAAAGCCGATGATGCGATATTATACGATGATAATTGCAGCAGAGCGCGGAAGAGTTCTTCATTGTTTTTTTCGGAGTATTTTATCAGCGTGTCAAGAGCGTTGTCCGTATTCGCTGCGTAAATACCGCTCAAATACTCTGCGGGAAGATCGTAATATGCGGCATAGTCCGTAAGCCAGCATACGTAATATTTTAAAATGATAGGGTTAAAAAACGAATAATTAAGCATAAATTTTTTAAGAGCGGCAAAGCCTTCTTCGGGAGAACTCACTCCGATAAGATTGATAAGCTCGTACACGTATACAAAAGCATAGGAAACTGACGCATCCCTGATATTACCCGCTCGGACGTCAGAACGCCATGTAAAATATGTCCGAA
>CAZCUQ010000083.1:2738-7966 GCA_964501705.1 uncultured Ruminococcus sp.
GTATTCATATCGCGGTAGGTCGGATAGTAGCAGAAAAAAGAAGTCGGTCTGTCAAAATCGTCGGTCAGATCCTCCGCTTTTTTTCCGACTGTTGCGAACAGTTCTGCATTTGACATAAAAAGGCAGTCACGACTGTTTGACATATCGTATATTTCTTTGATTTTTTCGGGAACGAATCCGTCAAGCCGCGAAGCGGGCTTAACAATAGGCTCGTCCTTATATATTTGCGCGCTGAAGCTTGATTTTTCTTTTAGTTCTCCGTTAACGCTTTTTATAATATCATTTATATTTTTCGTATTCCGGCCTCCCTTATCGAGCAGTTATTCCGTTTTTTTTTTCAGTATACCATTTCCGAACAAAAATGTCAAGAAAAAACTCACGGCAGTACTGATATTTCAGATTTTGTTCTTGACAAATCCCTTTGTTAGTATTATAATGATATTATCAGTATGAATATAGTGAGGTATATTTTATGTGCGATGAAAAAAAGTTTCTTGAAAGCTATAATATAAAAGAATATGAGCAGCCATCCGCGGCAGCCGATATAGCTGTGTTTACGGTCATGGATATGCCCGCTGCCGACTACAGGAGACTTAATGAGAAAAAACTCTTTATACTCATGGTTAAACGGGGAAAACCGCCTTTCATGGATTTCTACGCGCTTCCCGGAGGATTTGCGGTCAGTTCGGAATCGCTTGAGGAAACAGCTCTGCGGGAGCTTTACGAGGAAACCTCCGTCACTGATATTAACATTTCTCAGCTTAAAACAACAAGTACACCCGGCAGAGATCCCAGAGGCTGGATAATTTCCTGCGGATATCTTGCTCTTGTTGACAGTTCGGGACTTAATGTCAAGGCGGGAGACGATGCTTCCGATGCGCAATGGTTCGAGCTTGATATTAAAAAAATATCCTCTGAAACGCATGGAAACATCAGGCTTACGAAATATTCTCTTATTCTCTCCTGCGGTACGGAAAAAGTCTCCGCGCAAATTTCGGAAAAAATCGAAATGAATATTTCGGGGAAAACCGTTTCCGTAAAGGCGGAAAAATCCGAGGGGATAGCTTTCGACCACGCGGAGATTATCGCAAACGCTATATTTGAACTTAGACGAAAGACTAAATCCGAAGGAGCCGCTTTCTCTCTGCTTCCCGAAAAGTTTACAATAGCCGACTTAAAAATGGTTTACGAGATAATTATGGGCGAAAGTGAATCCGACGCCAATTTCAGAAGAAAAATGAAAGATTATCTTGTTCCTCTCAACGAGACAACAACAGGCGCGGGACATCGCCCCTCAAAGCTCTTTAAGAGAAATTACGAAGCGTTTCTGAAATAGAAACGCTCCCTGACGTTTTTGGTGAAACTATTCGATTGCGGAATAAAATATGTTCTTTGTTCTTAACAGAAGTTCAGTCGTTCCCGCGTTCGTTTTCTGTATAAAGAACAAAAAAACAGCATTATTGACGGGATCGCAGGAAAAATAATTTCCCGTCCAGCCGTCCCAGCCGAATTCTCCCTCTGCGGAATTGATTCCCGTTTGAGTTGTATCCTCAAGTATTCTCATGAAGCAGCCGTAACCGTGACCCTTCAGGCTGTCCCATTCATGTGCGTATTTCTTCTGATTTTCATTTAACATATTCTTACGCATGAGATTTAACGTATTTTTTCCGAGGATAGTTTCTCCTGCGGGGGATTTTCCCGTGAGCAGAAATTTTGCGAAATTTCTGTAGTCGCTCAAAGTCGAACAAAGTCCCGCTCCTCCCGATTCAAATGGCGGTGGAGTTTTCATATCGGTTATGCAGAGATAAGTTCCCGTGTACGGTTCAAGCCCGTTTTCCGTTTCTTCGTAAGTTACGGCAAGATTACGGGAGTTTTCTTCCTTTATGTAAAATCCCGTATTATTCATTTCAAGAGGAGTGAATATTTCATCCCGCATGAATTCTCCGAGACTTTTATCGGAGATTTTTTCGACAACAGCTCCCAAAACGTCCGCAGAAGCGCCGTAACGCCACATTTCTCCCGGAGAAAACATCAGCGGGCATTTTCCTATTTTTCTTGCGATCTCTTCCGTTGTGAGGGAGTTTTTCTGTGTTTCGTAAAATATCTGTCCCATTATCCTGCCTGCGGGAGTTTCTTCGGGGTAAACTATACCCGATGTCATAGAAAGCAGATCGCGCACGGTGATATTTCTTTCAGCAGGAGAAAGCGTCCCGTCCTCCGAAATTACGTTCATATTTTCATATTCGGGGAAAAATTTTCTTATTTCATCGGTGTATCGGAGTTTTCCCCGTTCGAGAAGGATCATTGCCGCCGCCGCTGTTACGGGCTTTGTCATGGAAAAAATCCTGTAGATCGTATCGTCGGAGATAAGCAGTTTTTTTTCCTTGTCGGCATATCCGAACCGTCCGTTTATCAGAACATTGCCGTTCTGCTCACCGTACACAGATACGCCGTTTACCTCGCCTTTTTTAATTGAATCCGAGATGATTTCCGAAATATACTGATATATTTTTCCTGAAGCATCCATGACTTTTTCTCCTTTATAATCCCGAATCGCCGCTGCCGTTTCTGTCAGACAGCTTCACCGACGAGATATAATATCCGTCGGAATTTTTTTGCAGAGTGTAGACCATATATTTTTCGGGTTCCGCTTCGATATCGGACGATGCGGAAAACCAGGCGGGTGTTGCCGCCATATATCCTACCTCAAGCTCATATCCGCCGTCGGACTTTTTTGAAATGCTCTCTATCCTCGGAGAATACGAAAAGTATTTCGGACTTACGGGGATTCTGTACGAATCCTTTTGGGAACTGAAGTAAAACCCGAAATCCGAATTAATTATCGAAGCGTTCGTGACCGATACGTTATCTCCGTAAAGCTTGACCGCCGCCTGTTCCACGTCTGCGGCGGGAACTGTCATATAATCGAATTCCTTTTCGTAGCGTTCGGTGTCGCCGTCGAGTATTATTTTCCAACACGCTGACATCACAGTAGTCTGCGGATGGAGCATATCCGAGTTGTCAAACGGCGCGGGGTCGCACAGCACAAGAGGATAAATTATATCCGCGAACTCGTTTTTCAGCGCGGTATTGTTGACGATATCGCTTATTTTCCGAGCCGAAAATCTTACAGCGGAGACAAGACCTATCGCCGAAAGAATTATCATTACCATTCCCACGGCAAAATAAAATTTTCTTCCGAGGACTCTTTTTTTTGTTACTATTTCATCGGAGCCGCTTTCTATTTCCTCATCGGGGTTTGCGTCAAGAACGCGGCGGAGCTTTTCGTCCTCCGAGAGTTTTTTTGCGCTTATGAATTTCTTTTTTATAAGCTTCTTCGGTTTAAATTTAAGTTGTTTCATATTTAACGAATCTGTCCGTTTCCGTCTATAAGATACTTTATTGAGGTGAGAGCCTGCAATCCCATAGGTCCTCTTACGTGCATTTTTTGCGTAGATATGCCTATCTCCGCACCCAGACCGAACTGTCCGCCATCAGTGAATCTTGTTGAGGCATTTACATAAACGCAGGCGGAATCCACGCCTTTTCTGAATTTCTCCGCGCTGTCAAGGGAATTTGTAACGATACATTCGGAATGTCCCGATGAATATTTTGCGATATGTTCAATTGCTTCTTCGGTGGTGTCCACGATCTTTACGGACATTTTATAGTCGAGATATTCCTTTGCGTAGTCCTCCTCCGACGCGGGGATTACTTGACTTCCGAGGATTTTTCTCGTTCTTTCGCAGCCGTGAAGTTCCACGTTATGTTTATTGAATCTTTCCGCGAGGACGGGCAGGAAATCATTTGCTATATTTTTGTGAACAAGCAGGGATTCGGCGGCATTGCAGACGGACGGACGCTGAGTTTTCGCGTTATCGGTTATATTCACAGCCATTTCGATATCCGCCGAGGCGTCAACGTAAATGTGACAGTTACCCACGCCCGTTTCTATTATCGGAACGGATGCGTTTTCCTTGACGGCGTTTATAAGACGCGCACTTCCTCTGGGAATAAGAAGATCGATATATTTGCCGCACTTCATAAGCTCCGTTGTTACCTCGTGAGTCGTATCGTCAACGAATAATACGCTGTCACGGGGGAGACCCGCTTTTTCGATTGCGTCGGACATAATCCGGCAGATCTCCCTGTTGGAATTATACGCTTCCTTTCCTCCGCGAAGGATAACTGCATTTCCCGATTTCAGGCAGAGCGTTCCTGCGTCCGCCGTAACATTCGGACGGGATTCGTAGATCATTCCGATAACACCTATGGGAACGCTTATCCGCGTTATTCTCATGCCGTTTGCGGCAGTCACGCCGTAGTCGATTATTCCGACAGGGTCGGAAAGCGAGATAAGCTTATCGATGCCCGCGGCGATATCATTTATTCTGTCCGGAGTCAGACGGAGACGATCCTTCATCACATCGTTTATTCCGTTTTTTTCTGCCGATTCGAGATCTTTTTCATTTGCCGCCATTATCTTATCCGTATTTTCAGCGATCGCCTTGGAAATTGCGGCGAGAGCCTTATCCTTTTCGGAGGAGCTTGCTTTTGCAAGAATTCTTGCGGCTTTTTTCGCTTTTTCGCCGAGTGATTCAATATAAGTCATAGCTGTTCTCCTTTATGAATTTGTAAATACCGTGCCGACTTCTTTTCCGTCGAAGAAATCGTAGAGTACACCGGGGCTTCTTCCGTTAAGTATTGCCATATCCATTCCGACTTCAAGGGAAAGTCTCGCGGCTGTTATTTTTGTTGCCATTCCTCCGCTTCCGAGAGTCGACCCGGCGCCTCCCGCAAGCTTTACTATATCATCATCGACTGAATGGACCACGGGGATAAGCTTTGCGTTCGGGTTCTCGCGGGGGTCTGAATCGAAAAGTCCGTCGATATCCGAAAGAATGATCAGCATATCCGCCTTGCAGTAATGACCGACATATGCCGCGAGAGTGTCGTTTTCTCCCACTTCAAGCTCCAGTTCGTCTATGGCTATTGTGTCGTTTTCGTTGACTATCGGGATTATGCGTGATTCTATGAGCTTTTCAAAGGTGTTTGAGATATTTCCCTTCCGGGGTGAATCGAGAGTGTATTTTGTCAGAAGTATCTGTGCCACATTAATGTTGTATTCTCCGAACAGTTTGTCATACATATACATCAGCTCGCACTGACCGACTGCCGCGCACGCCTGCTTTGTAACGGTGTCACGCGGTTTTTCGAGAAGTCCCATT
>CAZCUQ010000084.1:0-7960 GCA_964501705.1 uncultured Ruminococcus sp.
TCTTGTCGATAACTCCCGATTCCTTCATTTCGTTGTAAAGGTCGTTGCCCTCACGCGTACGTTCTCCGACACCTGTAAATACGGAGATACCGCCGTGCTGATTCGCGACGTTATTGATAAGCTCCTGGATGAGAACGGTTTTTCCTACTCCCGCGCCTCCGAAAAGACCTATTTTTCCGCCTTTAAGATAGGGGCAGATAAGGTCGATGACCTTTATTCCCGTTTCGAGTATTTCATTTGAAGCGGACTGCTCCTCAAAGGTCGGGGGATCACGGTGTATTGGCCAGCGTTCCTTTGTTTCGGGAGCGGGCTTGTTGTCAACGGGTTCGCCGAGAAGATTGAATATTCTTCCGAGGGTTTCTTTTCCTACGGGGACTTTAATCGGAGAACCTGTATCAACGGCATCGGCGCCTCTTACCAGACCGTCCGTTGAGGACATGGCAATGCAGCGTACTACATCATCGCCGATATGCTGTGCCGCCTCAAGCGTGAGTTTTTTTCCGTTAAGCTCGACCTCTATCGCGGAAAGCAGCTGCGGGAGGCTGTCCTTATCGAATCTGACGTCGACAACGGCGCCGATGATCTGAACGACCTTTCCGACGTTTTTCTGTGACATTTATAAATCACCTCTATGTTTTTATTGTTATTCCTGAGCCGAAGCGCCGCTGACAATTTCGGTAAGCTCCTGAGTGATGGAAGCCTGTCTTGCGCGGTTAAATTTCAGTGAAAGATCGCTTAAAATCTCGTCCGCATTGTCGGTAGCGTTTTCCATAGCGTTTCTTCTTGCCGCCTGTTCTGCGGCGAAGCTGTCAACTATTGCGCCGAAAATTATTCCTGTGAGATATTTGGGAACGATACTGTTAAAGACCGCTTCCATAGACGGCTCATAAATGGGAAGAGCTGAAAGCTTTTTTGCCTCTGCGTCCTCTTTGCTTATTGAGACGGGGAGGATCGCCTTAGTATATACTACCTGCGAGAGAGAAGAAGCGAAGTCGGTATAGAAAAGCTCGACCTTTTCAAAGTTGCCCTTTAAATACGGAGCGATTATTTTTTCGGCGATTCTTGCCGCCGTACCGATCTTTATATCCTCGCCTATGTCGATATATCTGTCAAACACATCAACTCCGCGTTTTTCAAAATACTCAACGGATTTTTTTCCTATGGCAAGGACTTCAACCGCCCCGCCCGACTCGTTTATCTCATCGATACGCTTCTGAGCAAGCTTCAGAACGCTTGAGTTAAAGCCGCCCGCAAGACCTCTGTCGCCCGCGATGACGATAAGCAGGATATTTCCCTTTTTACCTGATTTTTTATAGGGCGAGAAGAATTCCTTGCTTTCCGACTGTATCTCGCACATGGTATCGTAAAGTCCGTTAAAGTAGGGGCGGATCTTTTCCGCCTTATCCTTTGCCTTGCGGAGCTTTGAAGAAGACACGAGCTGCATTGCCTTAGTTATCTGTTTTGTAGATTCTACGCTCTTGATACGCCTTTTTATGGCTTTCATGTTACCCGACGCCATATTTTAGCTTCCTTCCGATTCATTATTTTCTTCGGATTCTTTTTTCTCCTCTGTTATTGCGGGAGCGGTAGCGGGCATACTGTTGCCCGTATCTATATTATGACTGTCGGCGAATATTCCGAGATAATCCTCTATCGCCGATTTAAGCGCGTTTTCGTTTTCCTCGGACAGATCGCCTTTTTCCATGATCGCCGCGGCGATTTCGGGGTGAGTCTCATTCATAAAGGAGAACAGACCGTCCTGAAATTCTCCGATAAGCTCGATGGGAACGGTGTGCAGCATATTGTGAGTTACCGCGTAGATTATGAATATCTGGTCGGTTACGGAGAGAGGACTGTTTCTGTCCTGTTTAAGAACCTCAACGACTCTTTCGCCGAGAGCGAGACGTTCCATCGTATCTCTGTCGAGATCGGATCCGAACTGCGAGAAGGACTGTAATTCTCTGTACTGAGAATAGGTAAGCTTCAGAGAAGCCGAGACTTTTTTCATAGCCTTTATTTGAGCGGAGCCTCCTACACGCGATACGGAGATACCGGGGTTTACGGCGGGTCTTACGCCGCTGTTGAAGAGGTCGGTTTCAAGGAAAATCTGTCCGTCAGTAATAGAGATGACATTTGTTGGAATATATGCCGAAACATCTCCCGCCTGAGTTTCTATTATGGGGAGAGCTGTTATCGTTCCGCCGCCGTAGTCCTCGTTGAGGGAGCAGGCGCGTTCGAGAAGTCTCGAATGGAGATAGAAAACATCTCCGGGATATGCCTCACGTCCGGGCGGGCGTTTAAGAAGCAGCGAGAGCGCACGATAAGCTACCGCGTGCTTTGAAAGATCATCGTAGATAATAAGGGAATCCTTTCCCTTTGAGAGAAAATATTCCGCCATGGTAACTCCCGAATAAGGAGCGATATACTGAAGCGGAGCAAGCTCCGAAGCTGTTGCGGCAACGATTATCGTGTAGCTGAGAGCGTCGTTTTTTGCAAGCGTTTCGACAACGTTTGCGACTGTGGAACGCTTCTGTCCGATAGCGACATAAATGCAGAGAACATCCTTGCCCTTCTGATTTATGATGGTATCGAGAGCGATAGCTGTCTTTCCTGTCTGGCGGTCGCCTATAATAAGCTCACGCTGACCTTTTCCGATGGGTATCATCGAATCTATTGCCTTAATACCCGTCTGGAGAGGCTTCTTTACCGACTTCCTTGTAATGATACCGGGAGCGATCTTCTCAATGGGGCTTGTTTCTTCGGTAAGGATAGTGCCTTTTCCGTCGATAGGCTGACCGAGAGCGTTGACAACTCTTCCGAGCATTGCGTCACCGACGGGAACGGAAACAACATTGCCCGTTCTTTTAACGGTATCGCCCTCCTTAATATCGTTGTCGGAGCCGAGCATAACCGCACCGACGAAATCCTGCTCAAGGTTCAGGGCCATTGCGTAAATTCCGCCTTCAAACTCAAGGAGTTCTCCCGACATACAGTTATCAAGACCGTGGATACGCGCTATACCGTCACCGACGGTAACGACGGTGCCAACGTCCGAGAGTTCGATCTTATTTTTATAATTTTTTATTTGATTTTTAATTAATCCGGTTATTTCATCCGGGCGCAAATCCATTTTAACACCGGCTTTCTGAAAATTAATTATTTACCCTGCTTCATAGCCTCGCGGATATCGCGCAGACGCGTCCGCACGCTGCCGTCGAGCATGGTATCTTTAAAGCTGACTATTAATCCGCCCATAATATCGGGATCGGTTTTTTCGGAGAGCTCGATTTTTTTGTGATATTTCTCCGAAAGCTTTTTTACGAGTTGTTTTCTCTGTTTATCGGTGAGAGACTTTGCGGAAGTGACCGTAACTCCGAGAACATCCTCTTTGTCGCGCCACTTGTCGTGAAAGTCCTCGGTAATGCCGCTGAGGTATTTTATCCTGCCTTTCAGCGTAAGAACGCAGAGAAAATTCAGCGTGGTATCGGAAATTTTCCCGCCGAAGATTTTTTCGATAATATCGGTTTTTTCGCCGTTTGAAATATTCGGTGCGGAGAGTACCTTATAGATATCGGGACAGGCATCGAGCGCTTTAACGGCGGCAATAAGCTCGTCCTTAACGATCTCCGAGCTTTTTTCGTCCTTAGCTATTTCAAAAAGGGCGTCCGAGTAAACCTTTTCAACGGCGCCTGTCATTTCACGTCACCAAGCTCTGAGATAAAGCTGTCGATAAGTCTGTCCTGTTCCTCATCCGACGATATTTCTCTCGAAACGATTTTTTCCGCCACAGCCGAAGCGATATCGGAGATTTCCGCTCTTACGGCGATAGCCGCGCGTTTCTTTTCCGCTTCGATATCTGCGTTTGCCTTTGCGGTAATATTTGCGGCTTCTTTTTTTGCCTCTGCGACTATCTCATCGGCGTGTCTGGAAGCGCGTGCGGCGGCCTCGCGGGTGATCTCCGCAGATTTTTCCTTAGCCGCGGCAAGCTTTTCGGTATATTCCGTTTTCATGCTTTCCGCGGAGTTTTTAGCGGTTTCGGCTTCTTTGTAGGTTTTGGAAACCTCTTCTTTTCTTGCGTCGAGTATCTTCTTGACGCGCTCGAAGAGAAGCTTTTTGAATACGAGAAAAAGAATAAGCGTATTGCATAAAACGCCTATTATCGTGGTGGGGTCAATAGTCAGAAAATTAAAATACATATCGTCCATATTTTCCTCCGATTTCTTTTCTTAAACTGACATGAAAGAAAACGGCTTATACGGTAAGATGCTTTAAGAACGGATTTACGAAGATGAGAATAAGACCGATGAGAAGTCCGTAGATACCTGTCGATTCGGCGATAGCGCATCCGATGAACATTGTGGTTCTTGCGTCGGATTTAGCCTCGGGCTGTCTGCCGATAGTTTCGATAGCCTTGCCTACCGCGTAGCCCTCGCCGATACCGGGTCCGATACCTGCGATAAGCGCGAGTCCCGCTCCTATGCCCTGTCCCGCAAGGACGATAGCCTTTGCCATAAGCATAGTCTGGTCAAGAGTCTGATTTTCCATTTAAAAATTACTTCCTTTCTGATAAAAGCTTTCATTGATTTTATGCTTCTTCTGTATTTGCCGCGTCTCCGACATACGCCAGAGTAAGCATTATAAACACGTATGACTGGATAACTCCCGAAAACAGGTCAAAATAGCATGACAGCAGCGCGGGAATACCTATCTGGAATATATTGAAATATTTCAGAGTAATGCCTAAAAGTCCGTAGACTGTCTGGCTCAGGAGACCGAGAGCCGCATATTCGAGCGTGGAGATTATCATTCCGCCCGACATATTTCCGAACATACGGATAGCCATGGAAACAGGCGTTGCCACTTCACTCAGTATGTTTATGGGCGTAATGATCGCGACAGGCTCCGTGTAGCCCTTGAGGTAGCCGAGGAATCCGTTTGAGCGTATCTTCCAGTATGTTATCAGTATAAATGTCATAAGCGCCCATGTTCCCGTGCAGTTTATGTCAACGGTCATGCTTCTCAGTCCGAAAAGACTTATAAGTGCGCCGAACAGCGCAAAGCAGAAGATAGTGCAGACATACGGAGCGTATGCGAGCATCTTTGAACCCATCATATCCTTAGTGGTATCTTCAAAGAAATTAACTATCCATTCGGCGACTACCTGTCTTCTCGTTTCGGGAACGACCTTCATATTATGAGTCAGGATCAGGATGACGATTGTCAGGAAAGCTATTACTATCCAGCCTGTTACAACAGTTTCGGAGATTGCGATCTCCGTTCCGTTTATCGTAAAGCCGAATATTTTCTTAGGACCGACAATATTTATTTCCACAAAGCTTTATCCTCCTTTCTTAGAGAATATCTTCCGTCCGGGTTTTTTTCTTAAAGCGCGGATTGTGTAAATAGCCTTCGGGTAGAAGAGCGGAATACACACGCATACGGGATTTAGGAAAGATATCTTAAATCCCGCCACGATAGCCGCGCCTAAAAGCGTCATTCTTATGAGGTAAAACGTAAACATGAAACGTTTTGCCTGTTTTACGGGGCGTTCAACGGCATGACCGCACGCGAATCCGAGAATAATAAGATTCAAAAAGCAGGCGGCGGTGCCCAGCAGCAGTCCCAGAGGAATTTCCGCTGTAAAGCCGTAAAACGGAAGAGTAGCGAGATATATCGCGGCGTCGATAATAAGCGAGCGCGGGAAAAGCATTTTAAGTTCGTTATTTTCTTCTTTGCTTAGAAAGCCGATACGCAAAATCTGTCCTCTTTTCCTTTTCTCCGATACATTTCCGCCGTTTTAATATAAAATACATTATAACACATTATCACAAAAAATGCAATAAGTTTTTTAATCATTTCTCGATTTTTCCGAAATTATTCTCATATAAAGCAAAAAATTCAGTTAATTATTATCAAATTTTGAGCATTTTTTACACAGCGCGGGCGGCAGCATCACCGCACGTTTCGCCGCCGCAGAGTTTATGGCATTCGTCCACAGGAATAGCCGAAAGAGTTTTTTCGGTATATCCCGCTGACATTTGCCCATACAGAAGATTCCGCTCAGATCGACCGAATCATTCAATTTGTTATCTGCTGTAGCTTTCTGAAAACATCGACTTTCTGTCTTGAGCCTTTAAGATGACAGGAGCTTCCGATACATACGGTTACTTTCATAATTTCCGATCCTTTCAAAATTGTTTCTTTGAGTCGTTACAGTCAAACAATTCCGCACACATTCTTGTGGTAAAAAAGAATAAATGCCGGCTGTTTTTCCGCTTTGTTAAAATTATAACACATTTTTTCTTTCAGCGGTAATATTTTTTTATATATAGTTGAAATATAAAATGACATATCGCATAAGAGAGTATGATTCAGGCGATAAGTCCTCTGCTTTTGCATATAAATATCCATAGCGTAAGCGTTACCGATGAGCAAAGCGTGGTCAGCATAATGCTTCCCAAAGTAAGATTTCCGTCTCCGTTCATGCTTTCCGCCATGATATACGACGACGGCGTGGTAGGCGAGCCTGCCATGATGATGAGCGCCACAAGCTTTTCATCGGCAAAACCGTTCATTGCCGCAAGGGGAATAATGCAGGCGGGGAGAACGATAAGCTTAATTACGGACGAAGCGATAACAGGCTTTATCTTCTTTATTGTTTTGCTGAATTTGAATCCCGCTCCGACTGCGATAAGCGCCAGTGGAGACGCAAGAGATGCCACCGAAGAAAGAGTTTTTGAAATTACGGCGGGATATTTTATTCCGAGAAGAGATGAAACCATCCCTAAAAAAATTGAAATGATTATAGGATTTTTAAGAACATTCAACGCTGCTTTTTTTATGCTGTCCGTGTTTCTTTTATTATCGGTATCTGCCGTCGGGTCCTCAAAAGTAAGTACAAGCACCGCGAAAACATTAAAGAGCGGAACGCTTCCGATTATCATCAGCGGAGCCATTCCGGAGGTTCCGTACATATTCATGATGAACGCCGTTCCGAGCACTGCCGCGCTGCTGCGGTAGCTTGCCTGAACAAACGCTCCGACGGAAGCTTTGTCCTTTATGAATATCTTAGCGAGTATCCATATGATAAAAAACGCCGCCGCAACGGTTCCTGCCGTAAAGAAAACATATTTTACATCGAAATCGTGAATTATATCGGTCTGCGAAATATCGTTGAAAAGCATTACGGGAAGAGTTACGGTGAAATTGAATTTATTGCAGACTTTGACAAATTCGTCGTTGAGAACATTGATTTTCTTTAATATCAGCCCGAGGAGCATTACCAGAAAGACGGGCAGAGTTGAGTTAATGCTGAAAATAAAACTATCCAAAAAATATCACCTGTACAGAGAAAAATGCAAATCCTCCGCGAATTACTCCGCAGAGGATTTTAAAGTTATAAAAGAATCAGTTGACAATCGTCTTTTCTGTTTCCTTGTTAAAGATATGAATCTTGTTTGCGTCGATAGCAACCCTGATCGTATCCTGAGGACGAGCCGTCGAACGTGGATCGACTCTTGCGGTAAGAGCTATTCCTTCACAGTTAAGATACAGATAAGTTTCAGCACCCATCATTTCGGTGATCTCAACGTCTGTATCGATAACACCCGTCTTGGCGGCGGAGAGGAACATTTCCTCATCGTGGATATCTTCGGGACGGACGCCCATAATGATTTCCTTGTCAACGAGATCGTTAAGCTCGCCCACAGCGTCGTCTGTGATCTTGAATTCGGGAACCTCTACATAATACTTCTTACCTCTTGACGTTTTGGTATCCTCGGAGCCGAATTCAACGACATACTTGTCGTCCTGCTTGCGGAGTACGGAATCGATGAAGTTCATCTGAGGAGAACCCATGAATCCCGCAACGAAGAGGTTTACAGGGTTCGAGTAAAGATTCTGAGGAGAATCAACCTGCTGAATGAAGCCGTCCTTCATAACAACAATTCTTGTACCCATT
>CAZCUQ010000085.1:0-7837 GCA_964501705.1 uncultured Ruminococcus sp.
TTACCTCTTTGATTTTCTGCTCCAGCTTATCCGCAAGCTGACGGCGCATATCCGCTCATGCTTTTCCCTCCAATCCAAATAATTTATTTACACCATCCCTGGATTATGTGGATTTCTCAATGATTTTTTCCCATAGTGCATCACCTGTATAATTTGGAGAGTATTTTTTTCAACCTAAGAGAATGGGTATGGTATTCAACTGAGGAGAATTAGGCTAACTTTTAGCAAGCATACAGTCAACTGGGAAATCAAAAGTTACATAATGCAACAATCAAGTAAACCAAATAACCTATTAGCTTTATGAAATTTTTGTGTTCCGGTTTGTATATGGAATGTAAATAAACAACCATGTATTGAACTAAGTCCCCAATCATATTTCCATTATACATCATTTTGTCTTGAAATGCAACACTAAATCAGTCTTTTTTGATGAATGAGCCTTCTATTTTGTTTGCATTTGTTTTTTTGTTTCCTTTTTGTAACTCATGCGGATGGTCTGACTTCTTTAATGTAAAATTTACGATAAAATATGCAGAAATGTTCCCCCAATCAAATGAACACAGAAAATAGTATATCCGGATGCCGATATTTTTTTCAAAAAAAGTATATCTCTCTTGTCATAAACGCTGACGCGGCTGATTTTTTCACTGAAAACGGCACGCTCCAAAAAACGTGCCGCTTTTCAGGTTCTCGGATACTTTATCCGCAAGTATTGACTTTTACGGAGTTTTGAGGTAAACTATAAGTGTTAATATGGACGGTACAAAACAGACAATCCGGGCGAAAGGATGAATCCGATTTCTGATTTGGTTTTCAGCCGGATGTTTCAAAGTACGAAAAGCGCAGATGCCGCAATGAAATATGCCATTTCCGCGGCTCCGGGAGCAGAGCCGAAAAAAACAAAAGGAGCGGATAAGGCGGGAAAAACAAATTTCATTTTTCCCTTGACGATAGCTTTCCGATGTGTTATAATAATAAATATATGACATAAAAAAGAGGAGATTTTAACGTGGTAAAGCTGTCGCTTGCCGTTCCCTGCTATAATGAGCAGGATAACGTCCTGATGTTTTATAACACAGTAAAAGAAGCGTTTGACGGAAAATTCTCATACGAGATCATCTTCGTGAATGACGGAAGCAAAGATGAAACCGAAAAACGACTTGAAGAAATATATGAAAAAAAAGAAGAAAATGTTAAAATTGTAAATTTTTCCCGCAATTTTGGAAAAGAAGCCGCCGTTTACGCCGCGCTTCTGTCCTCTGAAGGCGAATATACCTGCATTATCGACGCGGATATGCAGCAGCGCCCCGAAACGGTGCTTGAAATGTTAAGCTTTCTGGAGAGAAATCCCGATTTCGATGCCGCTGCGGCTTATCAGGAAAAACGTATCGAGGGAAAAATACTGTCGCTTTGCAAGGGAGCGTTCTACAAGATCATAAACGGTATCTGTGAAACGAAATTTTACCCGAATGCAAGCGATTTCCGCGTTTTCAGAAGAAATGTCCTTGAAGCGGTTCTTTCTTTAAAGGAAACGAAACGCTTTTCAAAAGGGATATTTTCGTGGGTGGGCTTTAAAACGCATTACCTGCCCTACACCGCAAGCGAGAGAAACGCGGGCGAAAGCAAATGGAATTTTTCAAAGCTTTTAAAATATGCGTTCGGCGGGATAATATCTTACACCGTATCTCCGCTGAGGGCGATTTTTCCCGTCGGAACTTTTCTTACTGTCGGCGGACTTGCATGGTTTATCGTTATGACGGTCATTTCCGCAAAAAACGGTCTTTCGGATATGTATTCCCTTTTGCTGATCCTTTCTTTTATCACCTTTATGACGGGGATAATTCTGTCTGCGGCGGGAATACTGGGCGAGTATATTTCGAGAATTTTCAGAGAAGATTTAAACCGTCCCGTATATATCGAAAAATCCCGCTTTGTCTGCAAAAAAGAAGAAAAAAGGAATATGAATGAATAAATTAACCGAGCTTTTAAAAAAATACCGCGAAATTATAATGTATCTTATTGTCGGAGTTTGTACGACAGCCGTAAACTGGATAGTTTATACCCCTCTTGTGGCGGCAGGCGTCCCGATGACGCCAAGCAATGCCGCAGCGTGGTTCTGCTCGGTCGTTTTTGCGTTTTTCACAAATAAATATCTTGTGTTCAAAAGCAGTACAAGGGAAACCGTCGGTTTTCTTAAAGAAATAATATCTTTTTTCGCCGCGAGAATAGTTTCGGGTGCAGTCGAGATATTTCTGCCCTCGTTTTTGTTTGAGTCGGGTCTTGATATGAGCCTTTTCGGAATAGAAGGCGCATGGGCGAAGCTTGTCGTCAGCGTGCTTATTATTGTTATGAACTACCTGTCCGGCAAGCTTTTCGTATTTAAGCATAAAGGAGGGAAAGGCAGCGAATGATTATCTGTATATCGGGCGCGGAATACGGACTGGGAGAAATATTTGCCGAGGAATTCTCGCGGCGCGGACATGAAACCGTGTCTATGTCCGAGGTTTTCTTTTCAGACAGATCGGATATCTCGGCCTTTCTGAAGCTTCATCACCCCGATGCGGTGATACACTGCCGCACAGACTTTCCGTCTCCTTTATTTGCAATGACGAATTTATCCTCAAGCTGTGCGGAATTAAAGATACCGATAATGCTTCCGAGCAGTTCCTCCGTGTTCGGCACTCTCGACAGGGCAAACGAGCGCACTCCCCGATGTCCGGTTACGGCGGCGGGAAACGTATTTTACGAATGTGAAAATTTAGCCGCTCAGACAGGAAGATTCTATATACTCCGTCTTCCCGACAACCGCTTCGGCACGGGAGACTCGGAGAATGATATCGTTGAAAAGCTGTTTATTCTGGGCAGCAAAAAAAAGGAAATACTCCTTAACAGAACGCATGAGTTTTCCGTTGTTTCCTGTTACGATGCCGCTGAGCTTGGCGCCGATATTGTCGAAAAAGGGAAATTCGGGATATATAACTGTGCAAACGGAGGTCTTTGCAGCGAGTTCTCTCTTGCCTGCGAGGTTTACAGACTTGCACGTCTTTCGGGAATGGACGAATTCTTCGATGTTTCGGTGCTCCCCACCGATTCGGGAGGCATTTCCTTTGAAATGCAGTGTTTATCCGTCAAAAAGGCGCTCATTGAACCCCTCGAAAGCTGGCAGAGCGCTCTTGCAAGGTATATTGAGTCAAGAGGAAAAAAATAATTCGCTTAAAGTTACTTTTCATATCGAATTTTTGAATAACCTCAAATCAGATTTCATTTGTTGTTTTTCCGCATCTTCAAGGGCAATGTCGTTGACTATAAAAAGAAAAGTCTCACCGTAATAACTCTCTCAGACAATATTTTTCAAAATAACAGTATGATATCACAGTATTATCACAAATATGTGTATAATGAGTAAATAGAAAAATAAAAAGCGTCATTAAATGGGGTGTGCTTTCCGTGACAAATCCGTACAGAATTCTCGGAGTTTCCGAAAACGCTTCGGAAGGAGAAATCAAAAAGGCTTACAGAGAGCTTGTAAAAAAATATCACCCCGATCTTCATCCCGACGACAGCACCGCCGCCGCTAAAATGAGCGAAATAAACGCCGCTTACGATATGCTCAAAAGCAATACGGACAGCGCGGGCAGACCCGTTTATCAAAATGATTACGATGAGCCGCAGACGGAATCGGCTGACCCCGACAGGGAACTCGATGTGATCGAAATCCTTATCAGATCGGACAATATCCGCCGCGCTATGGAGATCCTGTCGGAAATGAAAACAAGACCCGCAAGATGGTACTATCTGAGTGCCGTCGCGGAATACGCATACGGGAATATCGGAAAAGCCGTAAGACTTATGGAAAGTGCCGTTTTGCTTGATCCTGAAAATATCTCTTACAAACGGATCAAAGAAAAAATGGAGGATATCCCTCAAAGCTTTTACGAGTCATACTCTCCGCGAAGCAGCGCGGGCTGTTCGGGTGCGGCTGTCACGTTCATTTTTCGTGCGGCGGCGATCATTCTGATAATACAGATGTTTTTCATGCTGCTCGGCTCGGCGGGATATTTTTTGATGCGATGAATCGACGAAAGATTTTTGAAGGGAGAAAACAGACCGGTGAATAAATTCCGTGAAAAGCTCCGAAGCTTCATGCTCGGAAGATACGGCGCGGACGAGCTGTACAGATTCTGCGCCGCCGTTATGCTTATCCTTCTGATTTTGGGATTTTTCTTACGAAGCATGATATTATACGCACTTGTCGGTATTATTATTGTTTGGTGCTATTACAGATTTCTGTCAAGAAATATTCACGCAAGAGCAGAGGAAAACAGGATTTATCTGACATTCAAGGATAAAATTCAAAGATTTTTCAGAATTTCCGGACTTAAATTCCGCGACAGAAAAACTCACGTTTACAGAAAATGTCCCGTATGCAAAAAAATGCTGCGTCTGCCGAAAAGAAAAGGAAATCACACCGTAAACTGTCCCCATTGCAAAAAAGACTTTACGATTAAAATCAGATGAAAAACGGCTCCCCCGACTTTGTGAAGGAGCCGTTTTCTATATTTTTTCATGTCCCGAAAGGTCTATGCTTCTCACCTTGTCTCTTATTTCAAGTACAAACGGCGGAGAGACGGACAATTCGTCTATCCCCATGCGAAGCCAGCATTCCGTAAGCGAAGTGTCCGCGGCAAGCTCGCCGCATATCCCTATCCATTTCCCGTATCGGTGAGCGCTTTTCGTCGCATATCCGACAAGCCTTATGATAGCGTCGTGCTTTGAATTTATAAATCTGTCGATACGCGGATTCTGTCTGTCGGCGGCAAGAGTATACTGAATAAGATCGTTCGTGCCGACACTGAAAAAATCCACCATCGGAGCAAGCTCGTCGCTTATAACGGCGGCGGCGGGAGTTTCTATCATTATTCCCGTTTCTGTGCGCTCGGAAAACGGAAGTCCCTCGCGCCAAAGCTCCGATTTTACATCATGGATAATTCCGTAAATTTCGGTGATCTCTCCCGCAGAGGTTATCATCGGAAACATAATCGCAAGATTACCGTAAACGGAAGCGCGGTAAAGAGCGCGGAGCTGAGTTTTAAAAACATCCTTTCTCTCCAGACAGATCCTTATGGCGCGAAAACCCAGAGCGGGATTTTCTTCCTCGTCCAGATCAAAATATCCTATTTTTTTGTCCGCTCCTATGTCGAGGGTGCGGATGATCACTTTTTTTCCGCTCATGCTTTCAAGAACCTTTTTATACGCGTTGAACTGCGTCTGTTCATCGGGGTAATCATCGCTTTCAAGATAGAGAAATTCACTACGGAAAAGCCCTATGCCGCCCGCGTCGTTTAAAAGTACGGCTCCGATATCCTTTACTCCGCTGATATTCGCGTATATCTTTATTTTTGTGCCGTCGAGAGTGATATTTTCTTTTCCCTTCAGTTCCTCCAGAAGAGCGTTTCTTTTTTTGAATTTTTCTTCCTTTTCGCGTATTTCGGAGATCACATCATCATCGGGTTCGATATAAAGCTTTCCGTTAAAGCCGTCCACCGCTGCGGTTTTCCCGTCCATATCGGGAGATATCCCGTCTGCGCCTATTATTGCGGGGATATTCATTGTCCGCGCCAGAATTGCCGTATGAGAATTAAGCGAACCGTGTTTTGTCACAAACGCAAGAACCTTGGATTTATCGAGAGAAACAGTCTCGCTCGGAGCAAGGTCATCGGCTAAAATTATACATTTTTCCTCTCTTTCGCTGTTTTCTTCTTTTCCCGACAGGATTCGTATGAGTCTGTTTGAGATATCCCTGACATCCGCCGCTCTTGTACGCATATATTCATCCTCCATTGAGGAAAAGACCGAGGCGAAATTGTCCGAGGTCAAAGCGGCGGCGTATTCGGCGTTCACAAGCTGATTTTGTATTATTTCTCTCACCGAGTTAAGATAGTCCCCGTCTGAGAGCATCATTATATGGATATCGAAGATCTGAGCATTTGTTTCCCCGACCTCCGAAAGAGCCTTTTCGTAAAGAGCGTTAAGCTCCTTTTCAGCTTGAGAGCATGCCCTTTCAAATCGTGCGATCTCCTTTTCGGGGTCGGTGATTTTTTCTCTGCTGACATTTGCGTCCGACTTTTTAAAGAAGCGGATCTTTCCGACAGCCGCTCCGCTGTATACGCTTTTTCCCGTAATAACCTGCATGATTTTTTCTCCCGTATCAATTAAAGATTTTGTTCCAGAAAGCTTTTAAGCTCGTCCGCAGCCTTTTCCTCATCCCGGCCCTCCGCCGTGACCTTTATTTCATTGCCGCATTTTATTCCAAGAGACATCACGGCGAATATTTTTTTCAGATCGGCTGACTTCTCACCGAAAAATATTTTAATATCCGAGGAAAATCCCGAAGCCTTTTTAACGAGAAGCCCTGCGGGGCGCGCGTGGATTCCAAGCTCGTCGGTGATCTTATAAGTAAATGTTTTCATATAAACAGTTCCTTTCAATGTTTGATTAACCTATTATATCCGAAATTTTTTTTAAAATACCGATTTTTTTTAAAATCACGCCGTCGTTATACTGTGCGCTGTTTCAAATGCGCGAACATTTCCTTCGGAAACAGGCTGCCGGGTTTCGCTGAAAGGAGTATTCGCGGATAATTCGACATATGTTTTCAAAAATTTACACTTTTCATCATTTTGTAACCTTTTCCGAATTATTGTAACTTTTTTAGCCGCGTTATGACGGGAAAATTATGAGGAAAATTGTTTTATGTTATTGATACTTTATTAACAATTTGCAGTAATCTGCGTACCTACGTTGAAATCAAGCCATGAATCATTGGGGTTCGACACAATGCCACAATAAAAAAATAAACTAAAGTTAAATAACCAATTTGAAATAAATCTTGATTTGCTGTAACTTTTATGGTAAAATGTGTATATAACAGAAATCAATAAATAAACACAGCAAAAAACGGAGGTAATTAAAGTGTCGGATAAAATTAAAGTAATGATAGGCGACGACGGTTCGGAATTCGGATGTACATATGCAAGTACTCTCCGAAACAGAGGGTACTATACGCTCACAAGACAAAAAGACGGGTTTCTTCTTCTTGAGGCAATAAAAGAGGAACATCCCGATATAGTTCTCACGGAAGCTATTCTTCCGGGAATAGACGCCGCCGAGCTTATCCGCAGAACAGGCGAGCTTTCCGAAAAACCTTTCTTTATAGTTGTTTCGCCTTATCACAGCGAGCTTATCGAAAGGCAGATAATGGCTTTTGAAAACGCGTACTTTATTCTTAGTCCCTTAGATATGGATATGCTCGAAAATATTATCAAATCGGTAACTGAAAATAAAAAGACCGATACCATGCGCGGGAATCCCGGCGACATGGAGGTCGTCGTTACCGAGATAATCCATCAGATAGGAATACCCGCGCATATAAAGGGATATCATTATCTGCGTGAAGCTATACTTCTTTCACTGTCTGATTCGGAAATGCTTGAAAGCGTTACAAAGCTTCTTTATCCGACTGTCGCAAAGAGATTTTCCACCACCGCGTCAAGAGTTGAAAGAGCAATCCGTCATGCCATAGAAACAGCATGGGACAGAGGAGATCTCGACACTATTCAGAATCTTTTCGGCTATACCGTAAGCGTCGGAAAGGGCAAACCCACAAATTCGGAATTTATTGCTCTTATCACCGATAATTTAAGGCTGAAATACAAAAGCTCCGCTCCCATAAAAGCCGCCGCCATAAGATAACGTGTTCTTCCCCGTTAAAATCGGTTACGGCATTACGGAAATCATTTTCTGATTTCTTTGAATTTGAAGTAACTCCTATCGAATT
>CAZCUQ010000086.1:0-7582 GCA_964501705.1 uncultured Ruminococcus sp.
CTCGGAAAAGATAAAGGACATCATCGGCACTATCGAGGATATCGCGTTCCAGACAAATATCCTTGCGCTGAACGCCGCCGTTGAAGCCGCAAGAGCGGGCGAAGCCGGCAAGGGATTCGCGGTCGTTGCCGATGAAGTGCGTAATCTCGCGACCAAAAGCTCCGAGGCTGCAAACAGCACCTCGTCTCTTATCGAGCAGTCCGCTGCTGCGGTCAGCGAGGGAATGAAACTTGCGGATAAGACCTCCGAGGCTCTCTCCGAGCTTGTTTCTCAGAACAAAAATATCGAGAGTATCATCGTTTCGATAAACGAACAGTCTCACGAACAAAAGAAGCACATCGACAGCATAAACGAAAAGCTGGCAAGAGTTACCGAGCTTGTTACGGGTTCCGCGGCAAACGCCGAGGAAAGCGCGGCAGCCGCCGAAGAATTAAACGGTCAGGCGGAAGCTCTAAAAACTATCGTATCCGAATTTTAAACCATAATAAACATAGGCGCGGAGAATTTTTCTCCGCGCCTATGTTTATTCAAATAACTTCCGCCGTTTCCGGCTCTTCTTTGGAGACTTTGAGTTTTCTTTCGGGCTTCTTTCTTACGGTTAAAGAGAATTCGTTATTTTTTGCGCTGACTCTTGCCGTTCCTCCGTCAGACAATGCTCCGAACAGAAGCTCTTCGACAAAAAGTTCCTTTATCTCGGCGCAGACCTTTATTATCTCGCGTCCGCCCTTTGAGAGTTCTCCCGTTTTTTCGAGAACAGTCGGAATGACCGTCTTGGAAAAGCTTGCTTTTACTTTTTTGTTTTTGAGCATGGCGGCGAGATTTTCAAGCTCCTTTTCCGCTATCTTTTCAGCCATTTCCTTATTCATGGGATTAAAGGAAACTACCGAGGTAAGACGGCTTCTGAATTCGGGCGAGAAGGTTCTCTTTACCGCTTCGTCTATGCCGCTGATATTAAACGGCTGATTCTCTCCCGCAAAGCCGAGAGTATTTCTTGCGTCCGCCGCTCCGCAGTTCGAGGTCATAATAAGGATCACATTTGTAAAATCCGCCTTATCTCCTCTGCTGTCGGTAAGAACGGAATCGTCCATTATCTGCAAAAGAGCGTTGAACACCGCGCTGTCGGCTTTTTCTATTTCATCCAGAAGAAGCACGCAGTACGGATTTTCCCTTATATCGTGAACGAGCCGTCCGCCCTCTTCGTAGCCGACATATCCCGCCGAAGCGCCGATAAGCTTATTAACCGCTGTTTTATCGGAATACTCCGACATATCGTATTTTATAAACGCAACATCAAGTGTTTTTGCGAGAACTCTTGCCATTTCCGTTTTTCCGACTCCCGTAGGGCCGACGAAAAGGAGACTTGCCACAGGTTTTCTGTCATTTGACAGTCCCGCTCTCGCGGACAGGATACATCTGTTTAACAGCTTTGCCGCCGTTTCCTGACCGAAAACATTTTCATTTAACGCGGGAAGGAGCGCTCGCAGACGTTCGGTATCCGTTTTTTGAAGATTCTCCGAAGGAATACGGCATATTCTGCTGACGGTATCGAGAATATCGTCCTCGTTGATATATTCCATTCCTTTAAGAGAAGCCGTTGAAGCGGCCTCGTCAATAAGATCGACCGCCTTATCGGGGAGAAATTTATCCCGTATATGCTTTGCGGAAAGCTTCACCGCCGCGTCAACAGCTCCGTCCGAAATAGTGAGCTTATGATAATCCTCAAAGGATTTTCTAAGTCCTAAAAGCATTTCCTTTGCTTCTTCTTCGGTAGGCTCGGTAATTGTGACAGTCTGAAAGCGTCGGTTCAGAGCCTTGTCTTTTTCTATGGAATTACGGTAATCCTCCAAGGTTGCCGACCCTATCACGCGGAGTTTTCCTCTTGTGAGATAAGGCTTTAAAATATTGGCGATATCAAGGCTTGAATCGGTTGTCGAGCCTGTTCCGACTATTGTCTGTATCTCATCGATATAGAGTATAACGTTACCCTGCTTTTCAAGCTTATCGAGAGTAGCTTTCAGTCTTTCTTCCATTTCGCCGCGGTATTTGGTACCTGCCATCATTCCCGCGACGTCCACCGAATAGATAACGAGATCCTTAAGCTTTTCGGGGACGTCTCCCGCGAGTATTTTTCTGGCAAGACCCACAGTGCAGGAAGTTTTTCCGACGCCTGCCTCGCCTATATGGATCACGTTATGTTTAACTTTTCTGTTAAGTATATGGATAGTTCTTTCGATAACGTCCTCTCTTCCGATGAAGGGCATATCGTTTTCCTCAGCCTCAGCCATCATGGAACAGCAGAATGACGACACCGCCGTATCGCGTTTTCTTTTTGCGTATACTTCAAGGATATTAGCCATTCTTCTGATAAACGCCGCGGAGAGATTTCTTCCGAGAGCCTCAAATATCTCGTTATAGACAGTCCTTGAACTGCATATCGCCGCCGCGTAGACCTTTGCGTCCGCATTCGGGAAATCATTTTCTATTTTTTCTGTAATTCCCGTGGTAAGGGGACTGATAAAGAACCCGACATTTTCATCGAGAAGTGTGGGAGGGATCTCATCCTGAGCCTTTTCGGCGGATTTTCTGAAAGAAAGCGCAAGACTTTCATAGCTTTTTGTTCCGAAGAACTTTTCGATATCCGCCTTAAAAGAGGGATCGGTGAGGCAAGCCTCAAAGATATTATAAATACTGAGCACTCTTTCTCCGCGTTTTTTCATAATTTGTTTTGTTATTTCTATAATTTTATTCATAATGTTATTTCCTTTTTTTGCATCAGTCGGACACTCTGAAGAGCGCCGCTTTAAAATGCGGCTGCTTATGAGCTTCCTTATAATTTTCAACCATTGCGACAGCTACCTCCGCCATTGAGGGATCCGTATAATATTTTACCGCCGCCGCGCCTTCCGACTCGGCTTTTTTAATTATTTTATCCGCTTCTGCACCGTTTTTGCCGAAAATTTCGTCAAGCACCGTGTGCACGAATTCCACGGAGGTAAAATCATCGTTATAGATTATTACAACCCATTTATGGGGATAATCCTCCGACAGAGTCTGTTGTTTTTCTGTCTTTAAAGCGCCCTGTGCCAAAATAACCGCCTCCTTGACCGACATAGCACATTATCATTATATCACTGTTTCGGACTTTTTGCAACAGGAAATATTAATTTTTTTAAATTTCACAGGATTTTCAGAATATCTGTCAGGTCATTTTTATTTGATGTTCGCTTCTGAGTGCGAATGACCGCTGTCGTTTTTCCGCTTTTCCGCCGCAAGGACGCGGAGAAAGGGGAGCGGAAGAAGATCCCGCTCCCCTTTGACATTCCTCGTGCCTTTACAGCGCAAAAAGCAGCAAATGATAACTGATTTTACAGTCTGTTAAAATTTGTGCTTTGGTCTGTGCAAAAATCATATCAACCCATTTTACGCTTGTATTCTTCCTTTAATTTTTCAAGCCTCTCGCTGTCCTGCTTTCTTCTCGCCCTTGCGTCATCCTGGATCTGTTTGGTTTCCTCAATGCCGCTTACGATGGTCTGCCATGTCTTTTCGAGAGTTTCGATCTTGATGGAATTTCCGTTTGCCATCTGAGCTATCATCTTTGACTGGTTCACGGTATTTTCGGCGTTTTTGACAAGCAGTTCGTTTGTTGTATCATCGAGAGCTTTCATTCCGTCGGCTATGACCCTCTGCCTTTTGAGCATTACAGCCTGAGCGAGACTCTGCTTGAAAATGGGAAGAGTTATAATGAACGCGGAATCGATCTTTCTGACGAGATTAACATTTGAATACTGCATTGTTTTAAGCATGGGAACAGTCTGCATAGCGACGTTTTCCGCTATTTTAAGATCCATTACCCTCTGTTCGAGAACGGAGCGCGTCTGTTCGAGAGTCTGAAGATCCATCGCCGCCGTTCCCGAATCGGGATTATCAGCGACCTTTTGTCTGTATTCCGCAATATAGTCGTCAAGCTCTCTGCAGGCCTGTTCGCCCGCCATGATGTATTTCACGAGCTGCTTGTAGTAGGAGATATTCGCGGTGTACATCGTCTCAAGCTTTGAGTTGGACTGCTGTATTTCCGTCTCGTACTGCTTGAGCTGAACGTATATCTTATCGACATCGGATCCCATGGTGGTGTATTTTTCGAGTATTCTGTCTATCTGCTTTCTGAGGTTCTGGAAAAGACCTTTCTTTTCTTCCCTTGTAAGCTCTTCCGCGTCGAATTTTTTCATGATACCCGCAAGTGCGGTAAGAAGCTCGCCCGTATCGGTGACCTGCGACATATTCATTGAGTTGAGCACCTGATCCGAAGCCTTTGAGATATCCTCCGCCGCCTCGCTTCCGAATTTGACAACGGAATTCGTATCGTTGATATCGATCGTGGAGACAAGCTTGTCGATCTCGTCGCTGCTTGCAAGCTCGTTCTTGATGCTGTTTGCGGTGTCGATCATTGAAAAGCTTTCGGGCTCGGCTACCTTGATATTTCTTTTTGCTGTTTCTTTTTCGAGTACGGCGGCGTCAGCCGATCCGTTTTCCGGGACTATCTGTCCCTCCGCTGCGATAACGTCTTTTCTTTCTTCCGATGGAGTGAATTTGAGTGCCATAATTACTTGCGTCCTTTCTTGAATAGATTTGAAAATAATCCGCTGCTTTTTTTCGGCGCGGCGTATTTTTCGGGTATTTTAAAGCGCGGTATTTTTACGTTGTATTCAAAACCGCTCTGCTGATGTATTTCATATGCTTCGGGCTTTATGAACGTCTCCAGGTTTCTGTACCCCGTGGGCGTGAGAATGAGCATATCGAACCCAAGCATTGAAAACAGGAGTATCTGTGCGCATTCGATACGGGAGAACGTATCTTCTATGCTGTCGATTACTATGAATTTGGGTATTTCCTTCGTGAAATCGTATTTCTGGAGAAGCCTCAGAACATTTTTGTCTATGGTCATTCCCGCAAGGAGAAGGTATTCCATACGCTGTCTGTCGTCCGCGATGTTCAGCATATCGCTGTCGTATGCGTCCTGAATTTTACGGAAAATAAGATCCTGAAGCTCGTCGGAGAGAAAGCTGTATCTGTTGTCACGGGAGGATTTAAGCTTTTCGATGAAGAGATTATGTCCGTCATGGTAAGGCGCGAATTCTCTGAACGCGTACTCATCGGGTTCCTTGTAGGTCGGGGATTTTACCGTGATTATCGTATCGGGAGTGAGAAGATCTCTCACGTAATCCCAGTATCTGCCGAGATTTCCGTCCTGCACTCCGCTTATTTTCGCGAAGATGGTGGGAATAACGACCTTTCGGTCCTTTACGGCGAATCCGGGGCGGAATCTTGCGGGTTCTTCCCAGATTATTCTTATCTCATCGAAAGTGGTTTTAAGCACGGCGGTTTCCATATCGGAAAACTGAAAGTCTCTG
Organism: uncultured Ruminococcus sp.; assembly: GCA_964501705.1. Taxonomy (GTDB): domain Bacteria; phylum Bacillota; class Clostridia; order Oscillospirales; family Ruminococcaceae; genus RGIG4694. The sequence goes on from CAZCUQ010000086.1 coordinate 5,409, forward strand.
AAGCACGTATCTGCGCCGTAAAGTACGGTATCAAGCTCTCTTTCGGCGTTGTAGGCGGCGGTGGAGACCTTTGCTTTGACTTCCTTTTCGGGGTACGGCATTATTTCCTTGGAATTCGGAAATTCAAATATCTGCATTCTCGAAGCGACGTTTCCGAGTTTTATCATATCCGCCTGTGATTTGTCGGGGTTGATATAAATAACATCCATGCCGCTTTTCGAGAGTATATGAAGGAGCGACAGCTCATTCGGCTTTATTTTCCCGTAAAAAATAACCGCGGGTATTTCCCCCGCTTTTCCCGATGAAGCGTAAGCGTTTGCCACGCGATTGAAAAAGCACCCCAAAGTAACTCCGTTGTTATAAAGCTTTCCGAGAGGTTCGTCCGATTTCCGAAGCAGATTCCCAAACGCTTCTCTTGCGGCTTCGGTGCGGATATTATCGTTTTTCACGGAAATTTTAGAACAGATACCGTCCGTTATTTTATCCTTATCGCTTCGCTCTGTGCCGTCAAACGCCGATACCTCGGCGGGAGACGGATTTGTGAAGCTCCCGTCTTTAAAAATCAGAGCTTTTTTTGATTCCAATATATTGTTTTTCAGAAAGAAAAGCAGGTTATTGTAAGTATCGTCGCTGTCGAAGCCGAGAACAGCACAGAAATACACGGGGATAAGTTCTTTTACGGTAAAATGTCCGCCTCTTGATTTAAGTCTCTCCTCATGACTTTCCGTTATATCCCGAAGGATCGATTCGGGGTCTGTCGTTACGGTTTCAACATGACGGTTTGATGAAACGCTCTCAAAATTCATAATATGTTCTCCAAAAGACTTGATATATTTATATTATATAATACCTCGCCGATTTTGTCAAGATTTTTGAATAATTCTTAATCCTTTTTTAATACCGCCGTTTCAGACCGGTGCGGAAGAGAGTGTCGGGCGGCTACGCAAATATCAAATCAAAAAATTAACATTTCATTAATATTATGTCAATAAAAGCCATGTCGAAAAATAATATAATGTATATACGGAACATTTGTTGATAAAAAAGGAGATTCAAATGAAAAATATACTTAAAAAATCCGCTGTGTTTTTTGTCTTTGCGGCGGCTTTCTGCCTTATTCCTCTGAAGGCTTCGGCGGCAAGCTTTTATGTTAACAGACAGAATATTATCCTTACCGCGGGACAGACAATGGATATTGCGGTCGAGGGAAATCCCGGAATAAATATCGCGGTCAAGTCGGAGTGCGCTTCCGTCGCAAAGGGAACCTATAATGCGCAGACGGGACTGCTGACGGTAAAGGCAAACGATTTCGGAGAGGCTGTTCTTACTCTCACAAACGCCGACGATACGTCGGATTTTCAGTACCTGTACGTGAAAATAAACGCGCCCTCGGCAAGCGGCACGTTCAAAACGTACGACGGATTCCCGAATTATAAATACTTCGAGCTTGACGGCGGAACAAAAGCCACAGGCTGGAAAAATATCAACGGAAAAACCTGCTACTTCTATCCGAACGGTGTCATGGAAATCTACACGGGTCCCGTGATGAGCAAAAACAAACTTTATTTTCTCAATGAGGGCGTCTATTCGGGAGAGATCTACGACGCGTATATATTCGAGGTGTTCAACAACAATATGCCTATAGCGGATAACGCGCTTGATTTCTACAAGGAAAGCGTGTCAAGATACGGCAGGGAAAATGTAAAGGTGTCGCGTTCGAGCGGAAACAGTGAGATCGTTATAACTGTACCCTCATATATGCCCGGATTTCCGTGGGGAGCAAAGGGTCAGTATTACTTCTCCAACGGAACGGGAGCTGTTCCCGAAGGCGCCATAAAGCTTTCAAAGTACGAGTTTTCGGGCAAGGTGTTCATGATAACGGGCGGATATGACGATGAGCTTTATAACGAAACGCAAAAAGCCTCCTATGTGAAAAGAGCGCTCTTTAACGCTTTCGGAAAGAATTGCAGAGTGCTGAACACCAAGTCGGGAGAAAAAATCTACCGCTGGACAGGCATCGGCGCGGAAAAGGCTGATGTTGATATGATGGAAAGGGATAACTCGCTTATCTTCGAGATATACTATCCCTGATCCTCAACGGGAAATATCGGGAGGCGCGTTCGCGCTTCTCGATTCCTTATTTTTATGGCAGTTTACACATTTATTTTAATTAT
>CAZCUQ010000087.1:0-7508 GCA_964501705.1 uncultured Ruminococcus sp.
AAACGCCGTCTATTTCGGACCCCTGTTTGAATCCGCGGCACACGGATACGATACCTCCGATTACAAGATGATCGATATAAGACTCGGCTCAAACGAGGATTTTTCGATCGTTTGCAGAGCGCTTCACGATAACGGCATAAGAATAATACTTGACGGTGTTTTCAATCATGTAGGAAGAGAACACTTCGCGTTTAAGGACGTACAGCAGAAGCGTCAGAACTCAAAATACTGCTCGTGGTTCAAGAATCTTAATTTCGGCGGAAATTCATCTTATAACGATGGCTTCTGGTATGAGGGCTGGAATAACTGCTACGATCTGGTCAAGCTCAATCTCGACAACAATGAGGTCGTGGAGTATCTTCTCGACGCGATAAAAATGTGGATAGACGAGTGGAATATCGACGGTATCAGATTCGACGCCGCAGACTGTCTCCCCGACAGTTTCATAAAGAGAGTTCATAATTTCACGAAGGGTCTTAAACCCGACTTCTGGCTTATGGGAGAGATCATTCACGGAAATTACGCTCACTGGGCAAACAGCGAAATGTTCGACAGCGTTACGAATTATCAGTGCTACAAAGGAATTTATTCCTCGCATAACGACAGGAATTATTTTGAGATCGCTCACTCCATAGAATACAGCATGGGTCAGTTCGGAAACATTTATATGTATAATTTCGTTGATAATCACGATGTTACGCGTCTTGCCAGCATTCTGAAAAACCCCGATCATATCTGCTGCGTTTATACTTTAATGTATATGATGTACGGTGTCCCTTCGGTTTATTACGGAAGCGAATTCGGAATAAAGGGCGAAAAAGGCAGGGGTGAACTTGCCGACGCGGCAATCCGTCCGTGTATCGAGCTTGACGATATACCGTACAGAAATGATAAGCTTCTTGCGCATATTTCCGCTCTCGGCGCGATAAGAGAGCAGATTCCTGCGGTTCAGACGGGAAGCTATGCTAAAATGGAGCTTAAAAATCAGACGTTCTCCTTTAAGAGAGTACTTGACGGCGAGGAGGTTTACATCTGTCTCAACATAAGCGATGGAGACTATACCTTCACGATTGACACAAAGTATCAGAGGCTTGCCGACAGACTTTCGGGCAGGCAGATAAACGCTTCGGACGGAAAGGTGCGGATAACGGTTCCCAAGAACCATTCGGCTGTTCTTGTAAACGATGTATCTCCCGTGCGAGAGCCTGAACCGCCCGTAAAGGAAGAGGTTCACGGGGAGTCTCCCGAACCCGTAAAGGAAGAACCAAAGCAGGAGGAAAATATGAACAGAACTCCCTCGGCAGGACTTCCCGACGGCAGAAAGGTCATTATCGGAGGACATTATAAGCATTTTAAGGGCGGAGAATGCGTTGTTTTAAATGTCGCTCACGACCATGAGACTTACGAAGAAAACGTAGTATATATGCAGATACACGACAAGCCTCTTATATGGGTACGTCCCCTTAAAATGTTCCTTGAGGACGTAAACGACCACGGCAACATCAAGCCGAGATTTGAGCTTATTGAGGAGCGTTGCTGATAATTCCGTTTTGTCTTTTCTTCTTTGCTTGCTTTTAGGAATTTACGAATAACTTCAAATTATGTTTTCTATGTTGTTCACTTGTATCGTAAGGGTGCAAGGGGACACCAAAGGGGAGCGGAATTTTCTTCCGCTCCCCTTTGGTGTCCCCCGCACACGCGGAGATACTGAAAGGCACTAAGAGTAACAACGTTTTCTCATTCTTCTTTCGGAAAACTAAGCACAGATTCGGAGTACATGATAATGCCGTCCGAGGCATTCGGGTGAATGTGGTCGATAAGATATTTTTCCGCGGGGCTTTTTTCAAGTCTGTTTTTGATATACGGATTCGGGTCAATGAAAATATCTCCGCTTTCCCGACAGAATTCCGAGAGAATATCGGAGTATTCTTCATTAAGTCTCGTTTTTTCGGAAAAAGACAGTGGGCAGAATTTGTCGCCGTCTGTCGAATACCACGGAGCTATGAAAATAAATTCCGCTGACGGATTTTTTTCAAGAAGAAGCTCTTTAAGCTTTGCAATGCGGTTTTTGTATTCCTCCGGAGTCATGGCACAGATGCTTTCGTCTCTGTATCTTACGTCGTTTGTTCCCACAGCCGTCACGTAAAGCTCCGCGGAGGGAATAACGTCCGCGTTATCGATAAAGAACGATACCGTTGTGCCGCCCTTTGAAAAGTTTTTTACGTCCGAGGAAAGATATTCTTCGATAGGTTCATACCAGGGCGCTCCGCCGTTTTTGGTACCCTCTGTCACGGAATCCCCGATGAAAACTACGGATTTTGCGTTTTCAAGCTTCGGATAAAGCAAAGCGTTTTTCATTTCTTCCGTTATCTCAAGCCCTGTTGTTTTAACGCGGAAAAAACCTTCCTCATCGAAAAGATAGCTTTCGGTGATCCCCGATATATCGGGCGTTACTCCGAGCATTACGCCTGTTACGGTATCATGAGCCGATCTCGCTCTTTCGAGATCGTCGGTGCTGATTTCCCGCCTGAGAACGGGATTTTTCATCATTTCGTATACGGGAAGCGCTCTGTAATTTCCGTCGGCGGGCGATTCGGTATAAAGCGGGACTATTCCTCCGCCTATGATCTCCTTTGAATTACGGTCGATATAAACATCAATAAGAGCGCTTGTATCTCCGCCGTACTCTCTGTAAATATTGGCAAAGTTACCCGGACAGTAAGCGGAAAAAACTTTTTTCCCGTTTATTTCCTCTAAAGAAACGGGTTCTACCGCGTGAGGATGGTCTCCGAGAATGATATCCGCGCCGTATTCGGCGAATATTTTAAACCATGTTTCCTGTTCTGCGTCAATTCCGTTTGAAAACTGCGTTCCTATGTGCGGAAGAACGATTATAAGGTCGGGAGAGTGCTTTTTGGCTTCTTCAAAATCCTCACGGACATTATTTTTCAGTTTTTCAAAAAGTTCTCCCTCCGTTCCCGAAATTACGGAGGTTATGTAAGCTTTGCTGCCGTCTGTCAGTTCTTCTGTGCCTATGTTTGAGCCGTAGGTATAGGAAAGAACAGCGAATCTGATATTTCCCGTATCAATTATCTTAACACGTTCAGATTTCTTTTCCTCTTCATTTCTGTATGAACCCGTGTGAGAAAGTCCCTTTTCGTCAAGCACGTCGAGAGTTCTTTCCGCACCGTCAGTCCCTTTGTCGAGAACGTGATTATTGGCGGTCGTTACAAGATCAAAGCCTGCATTTATCACCGCGTCTGCGAATTCATCGGGGAAATTCAGAGCGAGATATTTTCCGTCGTCATAATTGCTTGTTGAGTATCCCGCTTCTTCGCCCGCCATGGGACCCTCGAATACGCCTATTGCAAGATCTGCGGAGGAGATATGAGGGGCTGCGTATTCAAAAACATCATCGAAATTATAGCCGTTTTCTTTGTAACCTCTTTTGACCTGATCTTCGAGAAGAATGAGATCTCCCGCAAAGGTGATACGGAAAGCGTTATCAAAGGCAGTTTGCTTTTCGTCCGAAACTGTGCGGTATATCACGTCCGAAGCGTTATTTTCACTGCTTTCGCTTACAGCGTCTTCCGAAACAGTCTGCACTTTGATAAGATTTGTGAAGGTAAGCGATATGAATCCGAGAACAAGACAAGCGGATATAGTTTTCGCCGCAAGAGGATAATATGATTTTTTGTCGGAATTTTCGGCTTTTGTAAGAATTTTCGCTCCCGCACCCGCAAATTTATTTATAATTTCGGAAACAAAATCATTTCCGAAAGCAAAGCATATGATAAAAGAGCATAAAATCGACGATATGATCAGCATCTGCGGCGATAAGTCAAACATATCGCTGAAAATAAGCGTAAAGGGTCTGTGAAGCACAAATATCGAAAAGGAATTTCTTCCGATCATTGTGAGAAACGGTATCTTCCCTTTCGGAGAAAGGTACAGAAATACTTCCGCCGCACAGAACGCGGTGAAAAAGAACCCCGTTCGTCCGACAAAATCCATAGGCTCCGAATACGGAAAGCACTGAAATGTATTGTCAGTGTATGTAACGGCTGTTGAAAAAATAAGCACGGAGCATACCCCAAGAAACAAGAATATAATTCCTTTGAGTATTTTTTTGCCTGCTTTAAGGTTTTCGGTTTCAAGAGCTTTTTCCTCGGTCAGCTGATATCCCGCCATGTAAAACGGATAAAAGGATATTATCCTTGCGGCGGCGAAAGCGTTGTTTATCTCGCCGAAAAATCCCGCGAAAAGCGACAGTGCGATAAGAATAATGTTTATATCTTTGAATTTCGCCGCATGGTGCGCTGTCAGCCGCCAGAATATAAGCGCGGCAAGATACCAGTATGAATATGCTGGGGTTATTACCGAATCAATGCCATAAATAAGACACATCGCCGTGTTGAAGATAAAATATGAGAAAATAAGCTTTGCGATCGCCGAAATGCTTCGTGAATGTTCGCTTTTCCCGAAATATCCCGATATAAATACAAAAACAGGCATATGGAAAAAGTAAATCGCGCCGACAACTTTTCCGATCATCGGCTCTGCCCTGTCCTGATACAGGAAATGTGCGAATACTACAAGGAAAATGAGTATTCCTTTCATATTGTCCCAATAAGAGCTTCTTTTTTTGATTTCCGAAGAGTTCATTTTATTATCACCCTTTATAAGTATAATTCTTTGAGAAGGATATGTCAAGGATAAAAAAATTTGATATTTTTATAAAAAAGGTATTGACAAACAGAAAAGTATGTATTATAATATAACCAAGACATATGAATGATTGTTCATATGATTAAGTAATTACATATAGGAGAGGATATTATGAAAAAAACTTACCAGCTTCGCGATCTCGACTGCGCAAACTGCGCGGCAAAAATGGAAGACGCAATCAACGGAATCGAAGGCGTAAATCACGCAACAGTAAGCTTTATGACTCAAAAGCTCACTATTGACGCTGACGATGATAAATTTGACAAAATACTTAAAAAAGTTATAAAAACAATAAGCAAGGTCGAACCCGACTGCGAGGTCATTATTCCATGAAGTTTTCAAAAAAGCAGAAAAATATCCTGAAAAGAATAATTTCGGGAATCGTTGTCTTTCTCGTCGGAATACTTATTCCTTTTGAGAAGATTTCTTACGGAAATTATTTTGAGCTTGCGGTATTTCTTGCGGCTTACCTCGCTGCGGGCGGCGGAGTTCTTTTAAAAGCCGGAAGAAATATCCGGAACGGTCAGGTTTTCGATGAAAACTTTCTTATGTGCGTGGCAACTGTCGGCGCGTTCATTATAGGAGAATATGCCGAGGCTGTCGAGGTTATGATCTTCTTCCTTGTGGGAGAGCTTTTTGAAAATGTCGCTGTCGAAAAATCGCGAAAGTCCATAACCGATCTCATGGATATCCGTCCCGACAGTGCGAACGTTATACGTGACGGAAAAGCTGTCACGGTTTCTCCCGAAGAGGTCGAGATCGGAGAAACTATCGTAGTTGCTGTCGGTGAAAGAATACCTCTCGACGGAGTCGTTTCAAAGGGTAATTCCTTTGCGGATACCTCTTCGCTTACGGGAGAATCGGTGCCGAGGGAGATTTCAAAGGGCAGCGAGGTTCTGTGCGGCTTTATAAACAAAAGCGGAGTTCTGGAAATTAATGTCGCAAAAAAATATTCCGAATCCACAGCCGCGAGAATTCTTGAGCTTGTGGAAAATTCAGCCTCAAACAAGGCAAAGACCGAGAATTTCATCACTCGTTTCGCGAGAGTGTACACCCCTTCAGTCTGCTTGTTTTCACTTTGCTTTGCTGTTATTCCCTCGCTTATCACGGGGGAGTGGAGCGTGTGGGTATACAGAGCTCTTACATTTCTGGTCATTTCATGTCCGTGCGCTCTTGTAATTTCCGTTCCTCTGGGATTTTTCGGCGGTATAGGAGCCTGTTCGTCAAACGGAATACTTGTCAAGGGCAGTAACTACCTCGAAGCTCTGTCATCTGTCCGCACCGTTGTAATGGATAAGACCGGAACTCTTACCGAGGGAAGCTTTTCGGTTACGGAAATTCATCCGAAAAACGTTTCCGCAGAAGAACTCGTCGAGCTTGCGGCTTATGCCGAATATTATTCCACTCATCCCATCTCCGCTTCGCTGAAAAAATATTACGGAAAAAGCATCGATGAAAAAGGGAGAATATCTTCTTCGGGCGAAAAGGCAGGAAACGGCGTATACGCGCAGATCGACGGGCAAAGAATACTTGCGGGCAAAGCGTCGTACATTGAGGAAGAAACGGGAGAAAAAATCGAAAACGCTTCTGTTCCCGGAACGGTCGTGTACCTGTCACGCGAAAAAAAATATATAGGATATATCGTAATATCCGACAGTATCAAAGCGGACGCTGCGGAAGCAATTTCGCGGATGAAAGCAAATGGCGTTAAAAAAACCGTTATGCTTACGGGAGATGTAAAAAACGCCGCGGAACATACCGCAAAGCAATTGGGAATAGATGAAGTTTATTCCGAACTTCTTCCCGATGATAAAGTCTCAAAGGTTCTTGAACTCAGGAAAAACACATCGGAAAAAGAAAAGCTCATATTCATCGGCGACGGAATAAACGACGCTCCCGTTCTGGCGTGCGCCGATATAGGGGCGGCGATGGGAGCTTTAGGCTCAGACGCGGCTGTCGAAGCGGCGGATATCGTCATCATGGACGATAAGCCGTCCAAGATAGTTTCCGCAATTAAGATCTCAAGAAGTACCATGAAAATAGTCCGTGAAAACATAGTGCTTGCTCTCGCTGTCAAGGCGGCGGCGCTTATTCTCGGAGCTTTGGGGCTTGCGGGAATGCAGCTGGCTGTTTTTGCCGATGTGGGAGTTTCGGCAGCCGCAGTTCTGAATTCCGTCAGAACGCTCAGAATAAAGGGGTTTATACTAAACCCTTTTGCAAAACATCAAAAAGTATGATATACTGAACATTGCTGAAAATCACACTGAAATGATCGGAGAATCACGATATACAATTTATTTGAATTTTGTGCGTTGCCTGTCCTTGCGTACACTTCCGTAAAGACGATCAAATTCCGTTCCAAATGAACGTAAAATGACAAGAATATGTGTAAAAACCGCTCCTTAAATCCGAATTTAAGAAGCGGTTTTTTCGTTATAATAAAAACCATATTATCTGTAAAGAGGAAAGCTATGGGTGGTTATATCCTTTTTTGGAATTAAATTTACCCCGTACCGTTGAACATCTCTGATGGTATGGGGTAATTAATTATATGCTCCTATAAATGGAAATTAGAAATTTATTATGTAAGTGAGCTTAAATGAAATACTCTTCTACTATATAATGAATTTGCATATCCGGCATCAACTATGGATATGTTTTTGTTGTACCAATTTCTCATTCCGCTATAATATCCAGATCTACTTGTTATTTTAGCAACGTAAGTTCCTGTTGCTCCTGTTCCGCTATTAGTTTGCTGAAATCCTGTCACTATTGTGGAG
>CAZCUQ010000088.1:0-7403 GCA_964501705.1 uncultured Ruminococcus sp.
GTCCAGATATTTTCCTTCTCAAAATAAATCTCCACGCCTTTTTCCTTGAGCTGGCACACCGTGGTAAGACTGTCCACGGTGTTCCTCGCAAACCTCGAAATGAAATTGTCAATATTCCTTGACACATTTCCCCAAAAATTCTAAAATCAGGTGAAAGTGTTTCCCGAACCGGAAGAAATATCCATGGAGCGTAGCGAAATGGATATTTATCCCGCAGAGATCGGTTTCCGTGATTTTAAAGCTGTGCGTCCGAGGGCTGTTCAAGCTTTATCAGCCTGGATACGCCTTTCTGCTGCATTGTTACTCCGTAGAGAACATCCGCTTCGTCCATTGTGCCGCGTCGGTGAGTTATCGCGATAAACTGAGTTTCATCGGTGTATTTGCGGAGATATTTTGCGTATCTCGATACGTTAACGTCATCGAGAGCGGCTTCTATCTCGTCGAGTATGCAAAACGGAGAAGGCTTTATGTTAAGTATCGCAAAATAAAGCGCGATAGCGACAAACGACTGCTCTCCGCCCGATAAAAGAGAAAGATTCTTTATAACCTTTCCGGGCGGCGCAACGTTTATATCTATTCCCGATTCGAGAACGTTTTCGGGGTCTGTGAGTGTAAGATTTCCCCGTCCTCCGCCGAAAAGCTCCGTGAATATCTTCCCGAAATTATCGTTGATATTATTGAATGTTTCGGAAAACTGTTTTTTCATTGTTTCGGTGAGATCATTTATGATATCCTCGATTTTCTTCTTGGAATCGAGAACGTCCCGAAGCTGTCCCGACATAAATTCATATCTTTCGGATACCTCTTTGTATTCCTCAACGGCGCCGACATTGACGTTTCCGAGGGAGCGTATCCTGCGGTTAATGCCGTCAAGCTCCTTTTTTGCGGCGGGAACGCTTTCGATTTCCACTGTGAGTTTTTCCGCTTCGGAGAGGTAGAGACTGTACTGTTCCTCCATAGCCTTTATGATATCGTCATAGGATTTGTTTACGGCAATTTTCTTTTCTTCCAGCCGTGATTTTTCTCCGGTGATTTTTTCCTTAATATCGGAAAGCTCGCGGCTTTTTCTGCGAAGAGATGTAACTTCCTGTTCTTTCTGACCCGAAAGAGCTTTTTCATCGGTAATTTTGTCATTCAGTCTGTCAATTATTTCTCCCGAATCGGAAAGGCTGTTTTTAAGGGAAATGATCTCATCCTGTTTTGACCTGATGAGTTTTTCCGCGTCATTTATCATAGAAAAAAGTCTTGCCGAATTATCGCCGATTTCTTTTCTTGTGTTTTCCATTCGTTCGATTTCGGCTGTTATGTTTTCGATATCCTTAGAAAGAGCTGTTTCGGAAATTTTCAGAGCCGAAAGCTTATCCGAAAGGGAAGAACGCTTTTTTGTAAGCTTTTCCTTTTCCTCGTTTTTTTCGGCGGAAGATTTTTCCCGTTCGGCGATTTCCTTTTCTATTTCTTTAAGGCGTTTTTCGGACGCGCTTATCTGCGAGCTGTATTCATCGGAACGCTTCCTTGCGTTTCTTTTTTCGTCTTCGAGAGCATTAAGCTGATTATTTATCTGCGCCGACAAATCTGTGATTCTTTTTTTCTCGGCTTCAAAGCGTACTTTATCCGTTTCGAGGGAATGGATTTTTTCCTTTGAGCTTTCGGTGTCGTAGAAAAGCTTATCACATTCCGCTTTCAGTTTATTTCTTTCGGATTGGCTTTCTTCGTTTTTCTTTTCGGTTTCCCGAAGATCGAGAGTAAGGTTTTCTATTTCCGCTTTTCTCGAAAGGATCCCCGTTGATTTTGTAAGCGAGCCTCCCGTAAAAGAACCTCCCGCGTTTATGACCTGCCCGTCAAGGGTAACGATCTTAAATCTGTATCCGAAGCTTTTCGCCGCTGCGGCAGCCGAATCGATATCTTCAAAGATGGCTGTTCTTCCGAGTACGGAGTAAACTATACCGCGGTATTTTTCGTCGAATTTTACCGCGTCGCACGCAAGAGAAACAAATCCTTCGCACCCGTCCGGATTTTCCGCAAGTCTTTTACCGGAAACGGAGGTCACGGGAAGAAAGGTTGCTCTTCCGGCTTTGTGTGCTTTTAAGTATTTTATCGCGTCCTTGGCGTTTTCCTCATTATCAGTAACGATATTCCGGAGTGCATTGCCTGCGGCTGTTTCGACAGCGGCTGAATATTTGCTCTCTGTAGAAATTATCTGAGAGAGTGTTCCGCGTATTCCTCCCAAAGTGCCCTCCGCAGAGCATTTAAGTATCAGCTTTACCGCGCTTGAAAGGCCCTCCATGGAGTTTTCAAGACCTTTAAGGAAAGAAAGCTTCTGATTTATTTCTTTTGTTTTAAGAGTCAGAGAATTAAGTTTGCTGTCCGTTTCTCTGAGTTTTTCGTATTTTTTTGAGTAAAGAGAGGAAATTCCGGCAAGACGGTTTTTTTCCTCTGTGATTTTTTCCTCGCAGAGCTTTTCCGCGCTTTCTGTCTCATTCTGTTCCTTTTCGGAGCTTTTGAGAGAATTTTCAAGAGTGTTTTTTCTTCCGTCGAAATCTCCGAGACGATCAGCCATTTCCCGAAGCGCTCTTTTGCCTGTTTCCACCGACGAAACAAACCGGGATTTTGTTATGTAAAGCTTATTCAGCGTACTCGTTTCGCTTTCGAGGGATTTGTTTGCGGAATCCTCCTGCTTTGTAAGCTCCGAGAGTATCTTTTCGGTTTCGCCGTAAGCCTTTGAAGTATTGGCAAGTTCCTTTTCGGTATCATTTTTTTCCTTGATTTTTTTCTTTATTTCATTTATGCTTTGCGTGTCGGAATTTTTCGCGCCCTCAATGCTTTCCTTATAAGATTTTATATCTTCTTCGGCGTGACGGATTTCGTTTTCGCAGACGGCGATATCGGAATTTATTTTCGAGTCCCTGGATTCCGTATCGCGTATTTTTTGTCTCAGCTCATCGATACGTATTCTGCTGTCCTGCATATCTCTTGTCAGCTCGGACATTTTTTCCTCGGCGCGGTTTATTTCCGCTTCGGTATTTTCGTAGTCCGCCGTGTTTATTAGAATTTTATTTTCAAGCTCCGAAAGAGTTTTTTTGATCTCGGAGATATCGTTTACCCAAAGAGTTATTTCAAGCGATTTTTTTATTTCGGAAAGGCGAAGAAATTCCGCTGCTTTTTCCGACTGAGCCTTTAAAGGAGCCAGTCTCGATTCAAGCTCGGAGGCAATATCCTGAAGTCTTACGAGATTTTCCTCGGCGCTTATGAGTTTTTTTTCCGCTTCGGCTTTTCTGAATCTGAATTTGGAAATTCCCGCCGCCTCCTCGAAAATATCTCTTCTTTCGGAGGATTTTGCGGATACTATCTCCGCGATTTTTCCCTGACCGATAACGGAGTAGCCGTCGCGTCCGAGACCCGTATCGAGAAATAACTCGGTGATATCTTTGAGGCGGCAGTTTTTTCCGTTTATCAGATATTCGCTTTCACCGCTTCTGTAAAGCTTTCTTGTGACGGAAGCGGTATCGTCGTCAACGTCAAGCTTTCTGTCGGTGTTGTCTATTTCGAGAGTGACCTGAGCAAAGCCCATAGGTTTACGAAATTCCGTTCCCGAAAAAATGACGTCCTCCATTTTTGCTCCTCTGAGAGTTTTGGAGGACTGTTCGCCGAGTACCCACCTTACGGCGTCGCCGATATTGGATTTTCCGCTTCCGTTTGGTCCGACGACCGCCGTTATGCCCTTGTCGAATTTAAGAGATATCCTGTCGGGAAAGGATTTGAAGCCTTGTATATCAAGTGATTTTAAATACATTCCGCACTTCCTTGTTTATGGAAATTTCACCGTCAGCCAGAGAATTATCGACGGATATTTTCACGGGGATATTATTTTGTTCAAAAAATATTCTGTTTGATTTTTTATGTCCGTATACCGCTCCGGCAAGAGAACTGTTTACCCGGATATCAAGCGGAGCATTATCTGTTTTTTCAAACTCTCGGTATTTTAAAACAGCGTTTTTTATTATTTCCGAGCGGACTATCTCTCCGAACGCGGGGTGATAAAAGCCTGCAACGGCATTCATTGCCACGCCGTCCTCGGCGTGAAGTCCCATGCGTATGACTTTTATGCCGGCGCTTGTAAAGGCAGAGTAAAGCACCGCGCATATTTTCACGGCTTTTTCAAACGGGAAAAGGACGTATTCTCCGCTTTTATAAAGTTCTGCCAGATGTGTCCCTTCAAGTACGGAAACTGGATATATTCTCACTGTATCGGGACGGATAGCTGTTATTTCCCGCATTGTGTGATATTCATCGGATTCGGTGCTGCCGTAAAGCCCCACCATCATCTGAAGTCCCGTCTCGAAGCCGAAGCTTTTTATCATAGCGGAGGCTCTTTTCACGTCTTCGGCGGAGTGACCTCTGTGATTTTTCTCAAGGACACTGTCGGACATTGACTGCGCACCCAGCTCAATGGAGGTAACTCCGTATTTTTTCAACACGGAAAGTATCTCCTCGTCAATGCAGTCGGGACGGGTTGATATTCTTATGCCCCGAAGCGAAAATCGCCGTACAAATTCATTTGCCGCTTTGAGCAGTTCTGTCATATAGCTGCGGTCTATGGCGGTGAAGCTGCCGCCGAAAAACGCGATCTCCGTATTTTCGGCGGAGCGGAGCTTCGGGCAGCTTTTCTCCAGCATATCCCGTACTTCTGCGGCTGTCGGAGCCGTCACAGTGCTGCTTATGGTTCGCTGATTGCAGAACGAGCACCGGTTCGGGCAGCCGAGATGCGGGATAAAAATCGAAATATTGCTGTGCTTACTCATTGTAGCCCATGAGTGACAGCGCTTCCTTTGCAGCCATTTGTTCCGCCGCTTTTTTGCTGTGACCGTTTCCTTTTCCGATAACGCTGCCGTTCAGAAGAACCTCCACAAAGAATTTTCTGTCATGATCGGGACCCGATTCTTTCACAAGATTATACGTGACCTTTTCTTCGGGATTACTCTGAATTATTTCCTGCAGCAGAGTTTTGTAATCGTCAAGGGAATTTCCCTTTTTTGTGTCAAAACTCTGCGGCATAAACGAGAGAACATATCGGCGGGCTTCTTCCATGCCTCCGTCGAGATAAACGGCGGCAATTACCGCTTCAAAGGCATCGGAGACGATAGACGGGCGTTCTCTTCCGCCCGAAATCTCTTCTCCTTTTCCGAGAAGAATGAAGTCACCGAGATTAATTTTCTTTGAAAATTCAAACAAAGCCTTTTCGCATACGAGAGAAGCACGCAGCTTTGAAAGCCCGCCTTCGGGGAGAGTTTTGCAGACCTTGTAGATATGCTCGGAAACAATGATTGAAAGCACACTGTCTCCCAGAAATTCAAGTCTTTCGTTTGAATGACATTCTCTTGTTTCGTTTGAATAGGACGAATGAGCAAGCGCCTCGTGAAGAAGTTCCTTGTTCTTAAAGGTATAACCTATTTTTTCTTCAAATTCTTTAAATCTCATATTCATTTTAGTTTTCCTTTTTCATTTCGTTGAGAGAGCGGGCGATCTCACCCGTAAAATCTCCGTCAACGCAAAGTTTAGCTTGTCTTACCGCGTTAAAGAACGCTTTTCCGTCGGAGCTTCCGTGAGCCTTTATTACGGGGTGACTTACGCCCATAAGCACCGCTCCGCCGACCTCCGTATAGTCGAAACGCTTCTTAAAGTTCTTTATTTTGGGGAGAAGAAGCGCCGCCGCTATTTTCGAGGAAACTCCGTCCATAAGCATATTTTTCAGTTCATGAGCGAAAAAGCTTCCCATTCCCTCATAAAGCTTGAGAGCGATATTTCCCGTAAATCCGTCGGAAACGGCTACATCGCAAACTCCGTCGGGAAGATTTCTCGCCTCTAAGTTTCCGTAGAATTCAAGCGGAGAAGCCTTTAAAAGCCTGTAAGTTTCAATATCGATCTCTCTTCCCTTCGTATCCTCCGCGCCGACATTCAAAAGTCCCACTTTCGGCTTTTCAACGCCCATGACCTTGTTCATATAGCATGAACCCATCACCGCGAACTGCATTATCATTTCGGGACGGCACTCAACGTTTGCTCCGGCATCGAGAAGAATCGTATATCCCTTTGAAGTCGGAAGAAGCGGCGCAAGAGCGGGACGTTTAATACCTTTAAGTCTTTTGGCGATAAATGTGGCTCCGACGACGAGCGCTCCCGTGCTGCCCGCGCTTACGAAAGCGTCTCCTTTTCCGTCCGCGAGAGCCTGAAGTCCCACAGCCATCGAGCAGTCCTTTTTGGATTTAGTGATCTCCGTCGGCTTTTCGTGGATATCTATCACAGATTCGGTGTGGATAATATTTATGCCGCTTATATCAAGCTTTGAGTCTTCCGCTTCGGCACGTATTTTCTTTTCATCGCCCGTGAGGGTTATGTCGACCTTTAACTCGTTTTTTGCTCTGACAGCACCTTCGATAACGGCATAAGGAGCGTTGTCTCCGCCGAACGCGTCTATTATAATATTCATATTTTTCCTCCGTTTATTCGCAGCTTGTTTATAATTTCTTACGTCCGTTTTTATTTTGTTTTTACGATGAATCTGTTTCCGAGCTTTATCGCAAGGAGCTTGCGCATTTCTTCGGGAGTGTTGTATGTAAAGCCGTATTTCCCGATAATGAACGCTCGGTTTTTCTCAATGAAGAGATAAAAATATTCATCCGTTTCGTAAGCGTTAATGAACTGATTATAAAATACGACTGTTCTTGATTGATTATCAATATTTTCCATGCAGTCCTGATAGAAAAGAAAACGGTTGACATTATTTATCAGCATTGGACTTTGCAGAGTTGCTCTTATCGCTTTTCTTGTAGTAATGTAGGTAAAAAAAATAAATAACGGTATGAAGAGTAAAAGAAAAATAATCGCCGTGAAATCAAATCTTTCTCCCGCAAGCAGACCCGGCAGCTGAGAAGTAACGTCAAGCAGAAAAATTATCGCATATATGACAATAATTCCCGGCAGATTCCGTTTGAATGCAAACAAATTGAATTTGTACGTATCGCTGTAACTTACGGGACATACCGCCTCAAACAGAACATCCCCGTAAGTATTTACACTGTTGTTCCCCATAATTATAACCTCCTGATAAATCCTTTTAAAGATAAAACAGCTCTTTCGGCTTTTTTTTCGCCGCGTTCCTGTTTGCCTTTTATTATTTCCGCGAGCGGAGGGAGGATTCCCATATTCGCGCCCATAGGCTGAAAATCCGTCACGCTTTCATCGGAGATATATCTTGACAAAGCTCCCGTCATTGTGTCTGCGGGAGGGACAGCGGCGCTTTTCCCGAGAATTTTTCGGGAAAGATTCAGTCCCGCTATTATTCCCGAAGCGGCGGATTCCATATATCCCTCAACGCCAGTCATCTGTCCCGCGAAAAAGAGATTTTC
>CAZCUQ010000089.1:0-7349 GCA_964501705.1 uncultured Ruminococcus sp.
TGAATGACTGCCAATTTAAAATTTAAGATGATTATGTCTATTTATACACAATAACGCAAAATAAAACAGAAATAATTGTTGACAAATGACAAAAAAAGTGATATAATATTTTTTACAATAATTTTTTTTACAATAATTTAATGAAATGTTTTAAATCTTTTTTTATCAAAATGACGCATTCTGTCCACCCTGCATTGTATAATGAAATAAGGAGTCGGAAAACAGAATAAAAGTGCTGTTGTAAATTACGAAATGTTATTAAAAGGAGCGTTATGAAATGTCCGAATTTGAACTGTCAGAAATTGAAAATACGTCGCTTGACAACTGGGATTTCCCCGCAATAAAGTTGTGGTTTGAATCTGTACTGAAAAAGTACAGTACAAGAGTTTACACCGATGAAGCCTCGGCAAAGGCTGACAAGACTGAGCTTAACAAGGTGAAAAAAATAGTCGAGGATAAACGCAAGGAGTACAAAAATCAATGCCTTGCTCCATACCAGACTGCTGAAAAGCAGGTCAAAGAAATTGTTGCGATGATAACTATCGAAACCGAAAGGATAGATTCTTCTCTCAAATCCTTCGAGGCTGAAAGAAAAGCAAAAAAGGAAGCGGAAATAAGAGAATTCTATGATAAAAAATCCGCTCCGCTCGGTCGGTATGCCGATACAATGTTCAAAAAGATACTGAACAGCAGTTGGCTGAATGCTTCAACTTTAAGGAAAAAGTGGGAGGGAGAGGTCATCGTTGCAATTGCGGCAGCCGCTTCTGACATACATAAGCTTAACGAATCGCCGTATGCAGAGAAATTAATTGAATTATACACGGGCGGAATGTCACTTAAAGAATGTATCGATAAAAACAACGAATATCTTAACGTACAAACTTTTGCGGGAATAAATACGGAAAATACCGTATTTGCGGCAGCGCCTGTCTCGTATAATACCGTGTCCTACGAGGAATCCGTATCAGTAAAAATATACGGCTCGAAAAAGCAGTTTGAACAGGTATTTGATTATATGAAGGTTCTTGGAATAAAGTTTGATATAATGTAATTTTATTGAAAAAAAGGAGAATGAAACATGAGTAACGGTAATATTTTTTTGAATGAGGCAAATAAGATCAAGAGATTATCTTATGACGGAATAATGCAGGAAGCAATAGAGCTGAGCAATGCATTTGAGGATGCGCAACATCTTTTTAATGTTACAACGATTTGTGCAATGATCGGTTTTCTCGATAACGGAATTGTAAGTGATACGGAAAGAAAATTCTTTATTGAACTTATGAACAGTATATTTAACGGTGCTGATGCCGAAGCAGCGTGCGACAACATTGAATCCCGTACACTTGATGATGAAACATATTCTTTTGCTGAGCTGCTTGCAATTCACCCTCTTGTCGGAATGGCAAGCTTCAGGCTTATTCTTTGCTTTGCTTATATCGACGGTAGATTTGAGGAAAGTTCAGCTGAAAAGTTGGAAGGGATTTTTTCTAATGCGTTGGCTGTGTCTTTTTTTATGAGCGGCGAAGAGTCGATCCCCATTCCAAGAGAAAGAATATCAGTAACAGAATTGCAGCGTGATATGATCGTATATTTTAAGAAAAATGATTCTCTTATATCTTTGGATAATATGTGCAAAAAGTTTATCGGTCATTCCAAATCGGAAATAAAATCAGCGCTTGATGAGTTGGTCGATTATGGAATACTCTACGGCGGAGACACTATGTTTAATTGTTCATATGCTCTCGAAAATGCAGATGATATCGATCTTGATGATTTTGATGTAATTTGATTTTTCGTTTTTAAAGAAATTACATAGCGATAAATATTCGTATCAGAAAAAAGTAAAGGAAATCATCAGCCATGATAAATTACGGTCAGCAAAAAGCCATAGAAACCACAGAGGGACCTGTCCTTATTATTGCAGGTCCCGGAACGGGAAAGACCTTCACTCTTGTAAAAAGAATAGCTCACCTTGTTTGTGATATGCACGTTCTGCCGCGGGAGATCATGGCGGTGACCTTTACCGAAAAGGCTGCCCGTGAGCTGCTTACACGAATTTCGGACGAGTTCGGCTCGCGGGGCGTTGATGTCAATATCAACGAAATGTACATAGGAACGTTTCATGCGGTGTGTCTGCGTATTATGAAAGAAAACAAGGACTTTAGGGGCGGAAAAATAATGGATTCCTTCGAGACAACTTATCTTGTGTGCCGAAATATGGATAAGTTTGAATATCTCGGAGGATTTAAAAAACATTTTCCCGAAACAATGGGAAGATGGAAGCGCGCTCTTGAAGTTTGCCGTTATGCCTGTCAGCTCAGGGAAGAACTGGCTGATATTCATGAAATGGAACGTGATAAAGATGAAGATATTAGTCTGTTATGCAAGATATTAAAACGGTATAACGAACTTCTTGAAAAAAATAATGCCTTGGATTTTTCGGCTATTCAGACATCGGCTTATGAGATGCTTATTAATGATAAGTCTTATCTTTCAAAGCTTACTGAACAGTTAAAATACATAATGGTCGATGAATATCAGGACACAAATTATATTCAGGAGCAGCTTGTTTTTCTTCTTGCGGGAGACAGGCAAAACATCTGCGTTGTGGGTGATGACGATCAGGGAATGTACCGTTTCAGAGGCGCAACAATACGAAATATTCTTGAATTTCCTCAGAAGTTTCCCGAAGGAAAATGTGCAAAAATTCATCTTGATATCAACTATCGTTCATCGCCCGATATAATAGATTTTTACAGCAGATGGATGGAAAATGCAGATGGCGTAAATTTGTTCAACTGGGATAAATACAGGTATGAAAAGCACCTTGTAAGCGGAAGAAATGATGACGGGAAGATAAAATCCGTTTTCAAATGCGGCGGTGCAAACGGCGATATCCAAAAGATTAAAATTCTCCGCATGATACAAAAAATGAAATCAGACGGAATCATTACCGACTATAATCAGATCGCATTTTTGTTTAAATCGGTAAAGAGCAAAGAGACGTCCGAGCTTGGAGAATACCTTAAAGAAAACGGTATTCCTGTTTATTCTCCGCGCTCGGAAATGTTTTTTCACAGACTTGAAATAAAACAGATAATAGGCTGCATGATAATGTGCTTCGGTTCATATTTCGGTGATCTGAAGAAAAACAGCTTTCGTTATCATATTCATGATAAGTTAAGGGAGTATTACAGATCATGTGTAAGCGAGGCTATGAAGCTTGTAAAGGCTGATAACGGACTTCACGGGTATATTTCAGAAGTGTTCGGGAAGATTGCAGCAATAACGGCAAACAGCGAAAAAAGTATGCTTGATATTTTCTATAATATCATTGCTTTTGAGCCGTTCAGAACTTATGTAAAAGCTGACCTCAATGATATTGTCACGAATGTGAGAGCGGCGAGAAATCTTTCCGAGATATCGAGAATGATAAGTAAATTTGCAAATCTTCACAATATGCAGTTTATAAACGCTTCAAATAAAGTAGATATGCCCGAACAGTTTTTTAATGAATATCTGAAGTATTTGTATATCGACGGTATCGGAGAGTATGAAGATCTGTCCGAATACGCTCCGCGAGGATGTGTTTCGTTTATGACGATACATCAGTCAAAGGGACTTGAATTTCCTGTGGTTGCAGTCGGTTCGCTGGGATCGCATATCCGTCAGAATAATGATACTCTTATGGTTCAGGCTGAGAGATATTTTCATCGTCCGCCTTACGAACCGTTTGCGGATATAAAATATTTCGATTTCTGGAGACTTTATTATACGGCGTTTTCACGCGCGCAGGATATGCTTGTATTGATTGAGAGATCAAACAAAAGCAGCGTTTTTTCAGATTACACGGATTCTCTTCCCGATGTATTATACAGTGATCTTACAGACAGAAAGGTTTCCGATGTTAAATATGTCAAATTCAAGCGAGTATATTCTTTTACATCTCATATTGCACTTTATGACGACTGCCCGATGCAGTATAAATTTTACAAGGAACTTGACTTTTCTCAGAAAAAAATGCTGCATACTTCAATCGGGTCTATTGTTCACGAAAGCCTTGAGGAAATAAATAATATTGCAATTTCGGGAAGATCCGACGAACTTTCGGAAAAACGTATATCGGATATATATAATTCACATCTGAATGAAGTATCGTACAAAACAGGATACTCACTTAATGACAAACAGCGGGAAAATGTTCTCGGACAAGTAATGCGGTATTATCAAAACAAAAAAGATGAACTGTATCTTGCATGGCGCGCCGAAGAGGAAGTAAATCTTGTAATGGATAAGTTCATATTGCAGGGAATCGTCGATCTGCTGGAATACTATCCCGATGAAGATGTGTTCGAGATAGTTGACTACAAAACAGGTTCGAAACCCGATCATATTGAATATCCCGAAAGTATTTCTCACTACAAAAAACAGATGGAGATATATGCGTACCTCATTGAAAAACGCTTCGGAAAAAGAGTGCGGCGAATGAAGCTGTATTACACGAGTGTTATTGACAATGATCCGTATATTGTTTTTGAATTTAAACGTGAGAATATTGACAGAACTATTTCGGAAATCACCGAAACGATAAAAAATATAGAGGATAAAAAATTTCATGATGAGTGCAGAAATAGTTATTCTTGCAGATTCTGCACTATGAAGTATGTATGCGGAAAGGATAACTGATATGAGTATTTGTATTAACTGTGGAAACGGATGTGAAGAAATTCTCTGTGACATCTGCGATAAAAGCATTGACAAAGAAAAGCTTATACGCGAATTATGCATATTTAATCCAAGAAGCAGCGAAAATGCTTTATGGAAAAGAATTTCCGAAGGACTTTTTTCTCCATATAATTTCTGCGATGCCGCATTTGCGGTGGCAGGTACTTTGCCCTCTCCCAGAAAAGAATATATGACGCTTGTCTGGCTGCTTCGCGGCGGCGGAGACTATGTTGCTAAAAACAGCAGAAAATGGCTGTATGATAATGCTTCTGTTCTTCTCGGTGACGGTTTGGACGAAAAAGAGAAAAATGTTGTATATCTTGCATTGTTTTATAATTATGTTAATGATCACAGGTATTCTGAGGCAGAAGAAACTGCAAAGCTATTTTTTGAAAAAAACTACCTTGAAAGGAATCAGATATACGCTCTCTGCGATTATCTTATTAAGACAAGACGGTACAAACAGGCTGATGATATGCTCAAAAATGCAATTGAAAGGTCACGTAATGATTCCATTCTTGCAATGCTGAAAAAACTGCGTAATAAATCTGATGAAATACAACGTGGAAAAGAAAACGGCGGCAAATCGGAACATATGCCCACTAAAGAGGAAAATAAAATAAAGTATGTCGAGTTCATGAAGTCTCTCGGAATAGATGTGCAAATGCCTGTGAAGAAAAATCAGGGCGTTCGCAAAAAAATATCGGCAGCGGATTATCCGATGCTGCCTGCATTCCGTGACGCGGGATTTAAAAGCTTTGTTGCTTATGATATCGAAACAACAGGAATTAATGCGAAATTTGACAGCATTATTGAAATCGGTGCTGTAAGAGTTGTAAACGGTGTTGTTTCGGAAGAAGAAAAATTTACGTTTCATAGCTTTGTCCGTCCGTACAAAACAAGCGTGAAAAAAGAAATTACGGAGCTTACCGGCATTACTCCCGAAATGGTAAAAAATGCTCCCGAAATGTGGGACGCGTTTAATGCGTTTGCCGATTTTGCGGGCGATGATATTCTTGTGGGATTTAACAACAATAGTTTTGATGACAAGTTTATTGTCCGCGCAGGCAGATATGCAAAAAGAATAATTACAAACAAGAGCTTCGATGTGATGACTTATGCGGATATTTTCAGAGAGAAGCTTGATCTTGGGAACGGGAAAATCAGTCTCAGAACACTCAGCGATATTTTGGGTATTGAGAATCCCTGCGCACACAGGGCGCTTGCCGATGCACTCACAACGGCAAGGGTCTATCTTAAACTTCTTGAAACAGACAATGTTAATAAATCTGTTTCATTTGATGATATACTTACAAATGACGACTGGATGTAATGGGAGTGACGCGAATGGACAAAAAAACCGAAAGAGTTCTCGATCTTTACAGCAGTCTGATTCGGGGAGAAGTGGTTTCCAAAAAAGAAGCTGCCGTAAAATATGATGTGAATGAACGAAGTATTCAGCGTGATATGGCTGATATACGGAACTATTTTGCGGATAATTTCGAAAGCGGCAGGGAAATTGTTTATGACAGCAATGCAGGCGGTTACAGGCTTGTTAGAAACGATCATAACACGCTGACAAACAGCGAAACTCTTGCCGTATGCAAAATCCTGCTGGAAAGCCGTGCACTTGTGAAAAAGGAAATGTACCCCATTATCGACAAGCTGGTGCAGAACTGCGTTCCGTTCTCGGAATACAACAAGTTGGAAGGACTTATTTCAAATGAAAAATTTCATTATCTTGAACCGCATCACGGTAAGGAATTTGTCAATGTCATGTGGGATATAAGCAGCGCTGTTTATGAGCAGAGACTTATGCGGATAAGATATAATAAACTGAAACAGTCCGATGGTATAATGAGATTGATCCAGCCTGTGGGGATAATGTTTTCGGAATATTATTTCTATTTGACGGCGTATATCTGTAAGAGTGAGGAGACTCCCGATTTTCCGAAGTACCCGTTTCCCACAATTTACAGAATAGACAGAATTGCAGAGTTTGAAACTCTTGAAGAACATTTTCGTGTGCCGTATGCGGACAGATTTGAAGAAGGCGAATTTCGTAAGCGTATACAGTTTATGTTCGGAGGAGAACTCAGAAAAATTAAATTCTTATATAAGGGACTAAGCATTGAATCGGTGCTTGACAGATTCCCCACTGCCGCGATTATTAGCCATGATGAGAGAGGTTATGTTATTACGGCAGAGGTTTACGGTGACGGCGTTGATATATGGCTGAGAGGTCAGGGAGATATTGTTACTGTACTGGAGGATGGACGATGAATATTGATTTTGAAAGTCTGCGGGACGATCTTATTGATTATTACGGAACCGCAACAGGAGCTTTTATGTTTGCATTTTCAGATGTTGATCGGGTTGAAAATGCGTCTGATGATGACCTTATTATGATGGCTGAAGATGAGGGATTTGATTTGCATAAATATATGTATTGAGCGCTTGTCTGCGGTGTATTATACTAAACCCTATTGCAAAATAACTAAAAGTGTGACAGAAAAAAACATAAAATTGACAAAAGATGTTGCGTTAGTTACACAGTATACTCAAAAATATATAGGAGGAATTACTATATGGATATTATTATTTTAATATGCTGCACAGTG
>CAZCUQ010000090.1:0-7291 GCA_964501705.1 uncultured Ruminococcus sp.
TTCTTTCGTTACAAAAATCACCTACATATTGACCCATCAAGTCAAATTGTATGCCACCTCCTTCAAATCCGAACAGGGGATTAACTTCACCAACTCTAACAATTGTTCCTGCCTTTATTTTAACATCACATACATACTTTGGTTCATACGGTAGGGCAAATTTATTTTGAATCTGTTTAGAGTTTAATCCTTCAATGCTTTTTTATCCATTACCCATCCACCTTTCATTTGGGATTCATTGCCATTATATACCCTCACAAATGACGTATCTCGCTTTAACTTAACCTCATAAACTTTAGTATTTGGTTTATATGGTGGCTTACTACCATTGTAATTATTCCACCATGAATTTGCTTCTTCTGATGTGCATTCTTTTTTTATAGTATAGTCGAATTTTAATTTATCTTTATTGAGAGTCTCCTTGAACGAACTGTCGTTTACGCATTTTAACGCGTATTTATACGCACGGGATTCTCTTATCATTTCTCTGCCTACGTTTGGGCATAATAAAAGCGTTCCGTTTTGCGGAACGCCTGAAACATATTCATTTTTAACATATTGAAAGCTCTGAGCCTTTCTGAATGTGCGGGTCGCTAACCAAAACCGTGGTGTTTGTGCTTATATCAGACGGTTTTTCATGCCTTGTCATTGCAACTGACAAAACTGTAATAATGTTTCCGTTATTATCAATAAGTCGGCTTCCATTTTTTAAATTATCGCATACACCTTCAAAAGTGACTGAATACATATTGCCAACGGGAAATATGTCTAATACTTTTAACATAATTATGCACCTCCGTTTTTTAAGTGATTATTTAATTCTTGTTCATATACAAGCAATGCGCTTTGAGTTTGTTCAATTTCAGCTTTAGTAAGTTTATATGCCTTTGAATTTTTTAAAAGTTTTTTCTGAGCAGCAATTTCACATATTAATCGACTTTTATAACTCCCATCGTTTTCGCCTTTTCGGTACTGAGCTGAATGAATAAGTTCTTCAAACACACTTGCTCTTGACGGATTATTCTTAAGCAGAATGGTTTTACTGTCATATGTAATCGCCTCTGCGTGTTTTGATTTCAAATATTCATCTGTGATATCGTCCATCTGAATAGTGCCGCCTTTTGATTTGAATGCTTTTACAATTCGTTGTAACTGCTTTTTAGGCATGGGTTCCAAATATGTATCCGATTTTTCCTTGCGGGTCAAAGCGTTCATATACTGCTCACTCCCTATTATCATTATACCATTTTCTTCTGATTTGTCAAGTGCTTTTTCGGAATCATTTTCTTGTTTTGCTGAGCCGCCCGAAGTGCTCCCATTAAATTTCCCGTATTCGTCTTTGGTATAATTTTCTCCGTTCCCTCTGACTTCCCCGATACTTTCGGGAACGTTATTATTATCGGATAAAGCTTCGGTATTATCCGCACGGTTTTCTTTTTTAAAAAAATCAAATATGCCCATTTTTTAACCTTCATTCAATACTTACTTCCCGTATTTCTTCAATATCGGAAATACTCGCTTTATCATGCATATAGCACCAACACCCGTTAAGATAGTCAACGGGATTTTG
The DNA here is from genome assembly GCA_964501705.1 of uncultured Ruminococcus sp. GTDB lineage: Bacteria > Bacillota > Clostridia > Oscillospirales > Ruminococcaceae > RGIG4694. Next base: position 1,571 of record CAZCUQ010000090.1, read on the forward strand.
CCTATTTTGTAGTATCATTAGTTTAATACTATCAGCCAGTAAAAGTTGGTAATCAATAATATTCATATCGTTTATTCGTTCAAAATCAATTCCGCTGTAGTCGTAAACGCAGTGATCATAAAATGTGCTTACATTAAGTTTGGATATCTTTTCGGATCTTTCCCCGCTGTCGGGTACTCGCAAAGTGTCACAATTTTCGTCAAAATATTTTTCAGTTTCCGAAATATAACATTTTGCAAACGCCGCCAAAGTGCTTTGCAGGAACGCGGGAATTTCACCGATGATTATATCCTTGATATCCTCACTTGAAAACGTCCCCGCGCATAATCGGCGGTATGTTCCGACGGTACAGGCGCGGCAGGATATAATTCCCGCTAACGGAACATTTATTTTAAAAACAGGTTTCGCGGACGCTGTTATATCCATGCCTTTCACCTCTTAAAAATTATTCTGTATCTGTTGTTGCAGTGTTGAAGTCCGCCCATTTCTTTTCGGGCGGCGTCTTTACAAGCATATAGAAACGCCCTTCATCATTGTAGGGCTGCGCTTCAAATTTGCAGGAAAATGGCGTAACACTGTCTTGCTTCCACGCTGTGGAGAATCCCGACATATTTTTCCCGACTGATATCGCGATAGTGTCTCCCATTGTCGTATCGTGATGATGGAAAACAATAACATGACAAGTATCATCCATGTTTTCAATTCCGCCGACTTCTACTATTGTAGCACTGCCGCTACTTGTGGCACTTGCGGTAGGGTACTGTTCGGCGATAACCTCAAGGGACGCGTTGAAAAGCGAAAATTCGCACGTACCCGTTTCTTTTGTGATTGTGTCGATTTTCATCTCGCCGAGATCCGACTGATCGGAAAGAGTTTCCGTTTCAACGGTGAAAGTAAATCCGTTTTTCAGATAGCCTATCTGATTCTCTTCCGTCATAATTGATTCAAGCGTTGAAAGTATTGTCGCGCTGTCAATCTCGCCCTCGCTGTAATCTTTCGAGTAAACCTTTCCCGAACCGTAAAAGGTGTCTTTTGTCATTTTTGAAGCCATAATTTTTTACCTCCCGTTTAAAATCTTTCGTGGCACATAATCGTGTACACAGTGTAAAAAAGTCCCCGGTCGCTGTCAAATAAATATTTTTTTGAAAATTCTCCGATGGGCTTTAATTCTTCTTCTGTTTCCGTCTCCAATTCATTGTCGCTTTCTGTTTTTGTGTCCTTGTAAAACAAGCACAAATTCACGGTATCATGACGGTACATTGCTATTTCATCCGCACCGTCAAAATCCGTGTTAGCTATATGATAAGTGCCAAAACAGTGTACGTTCGGCAGCTGAATAAAGGAATGCCATTGATGCGGGATATTGTGTTTGTCAAGAATTTCGATAAACAGTTCTTTCAGATTTTCATATGTTGGCATTTGTAATCCTCTTCCCCCTGAATTTAATTGTTTTATGTGACAGTTGTATATCATCGGCGGGAGAAATTAATTCGTAAATTGTGCCGTGTTCGTCAATAATCCGATATGTTGACGGTATCACGCACATAAGCTCCGGGCAATATCTGCATTCAATTTCTACAGTAAGTGCCGAATCATATCCCGCGTTAGCTATGAAAAATTCCGTACCCGAAAGTCCGTTAATATAAGCGTGGCAGGAAAAATATTCCCGCCACGCTAAATTATCTTCGGTTTTTTGAAAAATCACAAATTGCCGTTTTGAGTGTTTCATATCAGTTCACCAGATTGTATTGAACGCTGTGACATATTGCCGCTATTGCCTTATCGTGATCCGATGTTCCGTCATAATAATCCTCGCAGATAAGGTAAAACGCCTGAACCGTTTCGGGAAGTTCGTCAAGCTCTTCCCCGGTACGGTTTGTCAGGGCGGAAAGCCTGCTTTTAGCCATAGGAATAATTTCGGCAATTTTTTCATCATCATAGTCAGAATCAATCCTCAATGCTCTTTTCACGCTTTCGAGTGTTACCTCGCTTAACTTCATTTTCGTTCACCCTTTCGGCATATCCGCAGGAAATAAGAGAAACAGCAAGCTTTTCATTTGCCGTTTCCACTGTTTCTCCCTTTGCAAGAGATATCTCCCCCGCGAATGATACAAGCGCTTTTATTTTCATGCAGCTTCACCTTCTGCTCCCGCTACCGAAACGGCAACATAAGCTTCATTATTTACGGGTCTTCCGTCAATCCATAAAATGCCCACGATGCCTTTCATCGCATACTCGGCGTATTTTTCGTTAAGTACCTGCATTGACATATCAGGGTTTATATTTGCTTTGTAAGCGCGTCCGAAATCTCCGAAAAGAACAGGCGTTTTTCCCGCTTCAATGTTATCCATTGCTTCGGAAATAAGCACGGGTTTTCCGAGAATAGTCCCGACATACCCGTTTGTTAATTCGTTTTGGTGGAAAATATACTGCCCGTTGCCGTCCTTCAAAAGTCTGATAGCGCAAAGTGTGCTGTTGCTCATAAGCCACGCGGCGTTAGGCTGGTAATTTGCTTTCAAAGAGTGGAAAATTTTAACAATATCATCTGAAGTAAACGCGGCGGCGGGAAGTTCGTAAGCCGTTCCGCCCGTTGTAAGTCCATAAGGCTTGGAGCTGCCGTCTCCGTTTATAATTGCCGTTTCCGCTTTAAGGGCAAAATCTTCAATCATCTGGCCTGCAACCTCTGAAACAATGTCAAAATCATTTTGGTTAATAAGTTCAAGCGACAGCTTTACAAGACTTGTAAGCTTATGATGCCCTATTGTAATCGTGTTGAATTTCGCGCTTGAAGCGGTAATTTCTCCAATTTCGTCCGTCCATCCCGCCGATATCTTATTTTCGTTATCGGCTATGATCTGCTTGTAATCACCCTTTGAATTAACAATTGAAATTCTGTTCAAAATCCCGCACAATTCTGTTGTTTTGTGGATAATATCGCTTGAAAATTCGGACGGAACTATTCTTCCCGTGCTTGTGGTGGTCATTTCATCAGCGCGTGTCTCAATGCCTCTGATATAATCGGCAACAATGCTTTCGGCGGCGCGTTTTTCGGTATCCTCTCCATTTTCCTGCGTGATATCGGACGCGGCGGCGCGGAGCTTTTCTTCAACGGCGCGTCTTTCCGCTTCAATTGTGGCGTCGATTCTTGTAATTTCCGCGGAAAGATCGTTGAATTGTCCCTGTTCCTCATCGGTAAAGGCTCTTTTTTCGGCGCGGACACCTTCAAGAACCGAATCCATTTGCATTATAAGCTCCCCGCGCTGTTCGATAAGTTCTTTCATTTCATTCATTTGATTTACCTCCTGCTTTTTCGTATTTGATTCACGGTTTTCCGTCCGCAGTTTTACGCCGTAAGAACGTTTTGGGCATAATAAAAGCGCTCCTTTCGGAACGCTTTGTAATATTATAAATTAATTCGTGTTCTAATATTTTTTTCTTCTTGCTGTTTGGCTTCTCTTTCGCGTTGTTCTATTTTGTCCTTTTCTTTTGCCGCTTCTTTTTCTATACGTTTGATTTCAGCTTTCCTTTCATCATGTGTCATTTTCATTATGCTGTCCGAAATAATAACATTATCATCATGATATCCTACCATATCATAATACCTCCTTAAAATCAATGGAATAATATTTCTTTATTTTTTCAAGTGTTTTAAATTGGGCTTCATATTCGCTATAACCTGTACTTAAAAATTCACCTATATTCAACTCGTAATATTTTACATTTAATTCCTGCATTGATGAATAAACAAATACCTTTCCGTCATGACAAGCAACAACACCTTTGCTGTATCCGTTTTTATAGCACGAATTGAAATCCTCAATACTTGGTGGCATACTTTCCGGGTGAGTATGTATTGCAATTAATCCGTCAGAGCTTTTTATCGCTTTGCGTGTGCTGTCGGAATAAATGACCTTGTTCTCTATTGTTGATGAGATTTCTTTAGCAGAGATTTTTCCTGTATTTTCATCAATCCAATACATATCTTCAAGTAGTGTCCCATTCCTATGTTCCAGTGCCTTTTTTGAACATTCATACAGCGTTCGGTTAACTTCCGGATTATCTGTGATTTTATCAAATTTTCGTCTGTATTCTCCGCTTTCGATATATGTTTTGTTTATGATGGTTTCTTTATTACGTCCATAACGTTGATACTCAATAGCCACATCCTCACCGCCTAATTCTATTATACCACTTTCCGCAGATTTGTCAAGCACATTTTAGCATAATAAAAGCGCTCGCCCTTTCGGGTAAACGCTTTAAAACATATTAATAAATCGTGTTTTCTCTCTGCTAAATGGCTTCTCCCTTTTCATAGCGGGCTTCCATTTCTTCACAGCAAGCTTTTATGCCTGCTTCCATGCGGGCAAAAAAACACCGTCATTAAGTATTATATTGCCGTTTTCATCATACATATCGGGGTCAAGCTGCCGCCGCGCCGCCTCTTTTTCTTCTCTGGTAGCGGTATCACTGTAAATAATATCATAAAGTCTTGATTCTTCGGGTGTAAGTTCTCTGTTACAAACGCTTTCAACTTCGTTTCTTATTTCGTCCTCAAGCTCTTTAATATCTTTTTCACTCAATCCAAGATCGCGTAAATCATCACTTGGGTCAACTACTTCATAGCCGTCAGGGATATCAATATTTTTTTTCTTTGCCATAATAAACGCTCCTTTTAAAATTTGCTTAAATTATATCACACAAAAATTAAAAAGTCAATAGTTACCACCGCGCTTCTTTTGTGGTAATATAATTGTATCCGTTTCGCTCTGCTATATCTTTCCATACACTTTTCGTTCCGCCGATATATGCGCAGCTACGTTCTGCGTTAGTAAGCTGTCTGCCAACGCTTTTTTCAACCTTTGCCACCGTATCATATCCTGCTTTATCAAGAAGTCTTCTTGATTCTGCGGAAGTCGCATCTGCCGCAAGCCCGGCGGGATTTGCCGTTTTATATGAAGATTTTTGCCTCCGTTTGGGCATAATAAAAGCGTTCCTTTGCGGAACGCTAAAAAAACTAATTAATTGGTTTTTATTTATCGTTTGAGTATAGAACACCCTCAAGTGCCTAAATCTGTTTTCATTTCAGAAATAATTTCATCTGCTCCAAGTTGTTCGCCATAGAGCCAACCATCTTCAAATATATTATTTTTTGCGTCATTAAAATCTCTTGCCCATTCTACGCAATAGAGCAATTCTCCGTTGCTGTCAAAAAATGTATCTAGCCGATAATATTCGCCGTTATATTCATAACAATCAATATCCCCGATTTTGATACGCTGCATATTAAAATCTGTTTCCCATAATGAGTAAATTCTTTCTAAGATTTGCGGGTTAAATATATTCATTTTTTATTCTCCTTTCTCGGCGTACCGTCCATATTAAACCGTCTTACTCCCGTTTTCCCCGTGCTCAATTTATAGTATTCATCAAATCCATGATGAGTACGTTTTGGAGGGTGATACATAAGTATTGATTGTTTGTCGCTGAATCTTACGACATATCCTCCGCCCTTTTCATAATCGACATTCTTAAAATTCCCGTTTCCAAGAGGCAAAACGTCATAGGAATTGTGCATATAAAAATCGTATTTTTCCTTGTGAGTGCTTTCTCCAAGAAGAAGTGGATTTTCATTGTATTCTTCAAATGAATATACTTTGCCTGTTGGCTTTATTATACCACTTTCCGCAGATTTGTCAAGCACATTTTTACCCGAACCTCCGC
>CAZCUQ010000091.1:0-7195 GCA_964501705.1 uncultured Ruminococcus sp.
CGCTGATTTACAATCTGTGCATAAGTCAGAAGCATAAGGATCTTCGGAGACTTAAAAAAGCTCTGAGATCCGAAAAGAACGAAAAAGCCGGGAAGAAAATTCTGTCAGACATTGCAAAGACAGAAGCTGCCATAAAGGAAGATGGTCCCGTATATGGATTCGGAATGGGAGACATTCTCGTGATGGCGATCGGAGGGCTTCTTCTGGGATATAAAGCCGCGCTGGTGTCGCTCGCAATCGCGGTCGCGTCCGGAGCGGTATACGCGCTTGTGAAAGCGGCTCTTCCGTCGGATGAAAACAGTTCAAACAAATTCGCTTTCGGACCGTTTCTTATTTTAGGGCTTGTAATTTCGTCATTCTGCGGAAATTTTCTGTTTGATTCGTACATATCGACGCTTATTCTGTAATGCGGGGGGATATTTCATAAATCGAGGCGTGTCATAGGCTGGCACGCCTCTTTTTATGCGCCGTGATTATTCGTTTTCGAGGGGTTCTGTAAATACTATATAGGTATTTTTGTTTCCCGCGCTTATTGTAGCTCCGCCTGTTTTCTTGACAAAGCTGCCCGCGGGGATAGCGTTCTTGTCATCGGGAAGAATCTTTCCGCTATAAGTGTAATACTTGAACGCGTTATCACCCATACAGTTGATAGTTTTTACGGATTCGGTCGAAGCAATTGAAACGGTACCGCCATTAGCGGTTACTGTTGAACCGTTGTAATTTGCGTCGCCGTCCTTAACAACGCCCGATTCATCGGTCAGAGTACTCTGAACGGTGAAGAAGATCGCGCCGGAATAAGCAAGATCTCCGGAAGAGCCTGCGGGCCATGTTTTATCCTTGTCGATATAGATACCGTATGAGGAATTTCCGTAATACGCTCCGCCGAGAGCCATATAGGAACCGCCGTCAGCGCTTGCGGACTGAGTTCTGTCGCCTGCCGCTCCGTTTATAAAAGCGTCATTATAGTGATAAGTTGTCAGTCCAACGGTATATGTCGTACTCTTAGGCGCGTAGAAGGTTGTTCCCGAACTGTAGCTTACATAAGGACTGGCTACAATATTTGTAATGATCCTGCCTGTATATCCGCTGCCCTTGGAAACAATTCCGTTTATGTCATATTCATCCGAGCGGTTTATCACGATAACGTGGACATATTTGGGATCAAGACCGGAATATTCCGCCATAAACGCGTCGAAAGCGTCTCCGGGTTTATTCACCGTGATTCCCTGTGCTTTTGTACCCTCGTCGTAAATCGAGATTTTTTCCGCGTACTTAATATTTTCCGTCAGATAATCCATAATACCGTCCTGCGTAACTCTTGCGCTCTCAAGCATTGTCGAATCAACGTAGGTCTGCCTTATTGGGCGGTAGAAATTCATAAGCGCCGCCATAAGGATACCTATGATCGCCATAACGACGATAAGCTCGATAAGCGTAAAGCCTTTTATTCGCTTCAGCATTTTATCAGCCCCCCTGTCCCTTATTTTCGTCATACTGTCTGGGAAGGATAAACTTATAGCGGACAGTATTGCTGTCGTAAGTTTCATCTTCCGAGCTGCCGTTATCTGTTCCGATAACGTAAAGATCGATCTCAGATGTCTTTTTTGTTTTGTCGAATTTAGTGATATTGCCGCCCGTAAGCGTAAAATCTATTCCGTCTGTAAGCGTGCCTGACTTTGTACCGCCGTTTTCGGTACTGTCGGAGGTGTCGGGGGTGTAATTTGAGTAACGTCCTACTTTAACGTCTCCTCCTCCATCGGCAAGCTGCTGTTCGGCATATTCCATCTGCACCTCAAGGCTTGCGTTCATTTTCTGGTTGTCACGGTTCATGAGCGCGACAGTACCGTAGACCTGAACCATAAGCAATGACGCGATTCCCATAATAGCCATAGCGATTATACATTCAATAAGAGTAAAGCCCTTTACAGTTCTTTTCATAACACTTACCCCCTTATTTTCTGCTCAAGTAGCGCTGACGCTTCCATGTGATCATCGATGTTTCCTGACTGCTGCCGCTGTCTGACTCCGCGTCGTCTCTGAACTTGATTGCGCTGTATTTGTTCTGAGTATCAAGCTCATCAACTATAAGCGAACCGCCGAATTGCACATCCGACGCGTTAAAGGCACTAAGACCCTTGAAATCGCCGTAAAGGTCATATAACCATTTAAGAGATTTGCCGTGGTTGCCACTATACGAAACTGTACTGTACGGCGCGTCAATGAGGCCCGTGAAAATGCCGTTGATGTTCCTGTTTTCGTATGTTACGCCCTTGTCAACAAACATATAGATGCGCGGGAAAGTCGGTCCCATATCGGGATCCATCTGATGTTCATCATCATAGTTGTAGCCGAGATAGAAAGTATTGCCCGACATAAGCTCCTGTTCGACCTCATAGGACATGACATTAAAAGTTTGCATACTGAATTTGCTGCCATTTTCCTTAGGTATTGTAAAGTACACAGCGCCGTCGCCGTAAACAACGAAAGTCGGGGTCGCGCTGTCCATTTCGCCGCTAAGTTCGATCTGGATACAGGTTCCGTTTGACGCGTCGATATAATACTTGTTGCTATTATTCTGGAAATCGCTTGCTTTCAAGGTCATTTCGCACAGACCCGTATCACCGTTGGGCGCGGGAGGAACTATCACGTTATTTAACGTAACGGTGCTGCCGTCCGATTCTGTAAATGTCTTGCTTGCCTGCAGACAGTTAAGAATCGGCGTACCGGAGTTCACCTTAAGCTTTAGCTTTGCGCTTGTACCGCTTACGTTCTGTAACGCAACTTCCGGCTCATAATACACGTAAGCTCCGGATTTGCCCGGATTATCCGTGTCGGCGGCATTCGGATCATACGCGCCGTATTCATCGTCTTCGGGCATTACCGAAAATTCCTTTTGAACGGTTTGATCTTCATTGCTTGTATCAGAAGTGGGGGAATACGGGAGCGAAAGAACAACATTTCGCGATTGAGATGTTTTATATCCGTCCTTTGCCTTTTCTTCATCAGAGCGATTGTTCAGAGATACTTCCGCGTTAAATTTGCATGAGTCTCCCGTTTCTGAGGCCCATGGACCAAGGGTACTCGGGTCAGCGGCTCCGGAGACATCTGCGGTATGATCGATGCCGTCCGCTCCCATTATGCCGCCCGCGGCGTAAACTTTACCCTTGAATATCTGGTTCTGGTTATTGTTGTTCAAAGCGTTGCCGCCGAGATATATGGTTCCCGTGCAGTATACATCGCCGTTAATCACCAAATCACCGGGATTATTGAAATTTGTTACAAACATATCTCCGTCAATATAAACATTACCGTTTATTTCGTGGTGGTTCTGTCCGGCGAAAACAAGGGCGGCATTGCTTTTGTCAACAGAAGAGAACTGCCAGAAAAGCCATGAAAAGTCAGTCTGAATATCCTCATTCGCAACAGTTATTATGTCGCACGCACAGTCAAAGCTGCCGTCATCATTTCCGTTCTTGTTGTTTGTACCGATGCACGCGCCATTGCCATTAAATACAAAACCCTTTGAATATGTAAACGGGCGTTTTCCCTGTTCGATTCGTGCTTCATCATCGCTAAGACTGCTGAGATCAAGCTTTCCTCTTCCGACAAGATAATTTCCGTTATTTTGCAGGCATATATATCCGTCGGTAACAACAAAATACTCATTCTTTGAAAGCATCCAGTTATTAAGACTGACATTTATCAATGCTTCTTTATATCCTGTCAAAGCCGCGTTTCCTACGAAAGAGTTATTATTTTGAGGCGCGAATACGTCATCATCTATGTGACTGTTTGAGGAAATTCCGCCGAAAACCTCGATATTATCCGAGTTAGTCGAGCCGCTTGACGCGCTGACCGCGCCTCTTCCGGGAGCGCCGGGTACAGGAGGAGTAGCTCCGGGTTCAAGTATAACGGCAACTGTTCTTTCGCTGAATCCGCCCGTAGCGTTCGCAACCTTGGAGGTTGCGGAAACCTTGATGCTGTAATAAAGATTCCCCATATCGATCTTTGACATTCTCATGCCCGAACCGTCGCAGACATTGTCCTCAGGATTAGTAAGGGAAGACACTTTATCGCTGAACTTGTATTTTCCGTCATAGAGAAGCGTACCATCCGAAGTCTGATAAGCAACTTTCAGGAGTTCAACTCTGATAGTCACCTTGCCGTCGCTGTCCAGCAGTCCAACCAGCCTGCCGTTGTCAGTCAGATTGGAAACATCGGGAAGCTCCGCTTCATATTCGATGTAATAGTCGCTTTTCTCGTTAGTTGTACCGATATTCAGGGCAGGATTTTCGATATAGTATGCGTTTTCCGTAACCTGTTTGCCTGTTTTGATTTTGCCGGCGTCATCAATGATGATCTCATCGTCAGTGAAGGTTTTGCCTGTTCCCATATTGCTGTCGGTAACGAGAATATATTTGGGAGTAAGATAGGAAAAGATCTCCTGCTGAATCAAAAAACCCTCGCAGATATCCGCGCCCGCAAAATCCTTGTTATTGTCAAGGTTTTCCTCATACGCATTCTTTTTTGTCGGGTCATCGTCCGGGGAATCGAATGAAAACCCGAGCTGTTTCCACGCCTGTTTAATGGTGCTGCCTTTACCGCTCACTGATTTTTCGTTCTCAAGCACTTCGTCAACATAGACCTCTTGAACACTTCTTGCGGTATAATAAGCCTGATTTTCTTCAAACTTTGCGATTGTTCGTTTATTTGCGTTTGATACAACTGTCAATGTCGCAAGTAGCATAATAACGAGGATAAACATAATAGTAACGACCATCATGAGAACCGCGCCGCAGACCTTGCGTATCGGCCGTTTGCCTTTTGTCATAGAAACTACCACCTTTCTCAAAAAATTTCAAATCTTTCCAAAGTCTAAAAAAACAATATATCATAATCCGCCTATTGGCCGTACGAAATATCATACAGCCATAGCGGAAAATGTTTTAAATTATTTTGCCTGCGAAGTATCCATATGGTGAATGGAATAAACGTCAACCACTACCTTAATGGTTTCAAACGCTTCCGCGTCATCATCGCTGCCGACGCTTACGGTTTCATCCTTGCTGAACGAATACAGATTGATAGTCTTATCGTGTTCAGCGATTGTATCCCACACCTCTTCAATCATGTCGAAATCGGGTGCGCCCTGATCGTCCAGACCTACGCCCAATGTCATTTCAACTGTATTTTTCGCGACAAGTACGGAAGCATTCTGAGGAATCTCGGTTTCGTAATACTTATCGTAAACCTCCTGAGGAAGCGAATCTCCGGTAAGATCAGCGTTTATTTTGATATCATACGCGAGGGATTCTCTCGTATAGTAATATTCGCTGAGCTGACCTTCGACAGATCTTGTTTCCTGGAGTGTACGAAACTGCACGCCCGTGGGAGAAAGCAGTTCGTACAAATACTTATCCGCCTCGAAATCCGTCTGTTCATCGAGGAAAGAGCTTTGCATATCGTCAACTTCCTGAATGTCGTTTTCAAGCTGCTTTTTAAGATCATCAAGCGTTGCTATTTTGTCATCGGTAGCTTGTTTTTCCTGTTCCTTTGTGACAAGATCGTTTTTAGCGTTTTGCGATTCGGTTATTTTGGCTTTAACAAATATGAAGAAACCTCCGACAATAATAACAAGTACAATAACAACAATGAAAATAACCTTATCTCTGTATGAAAGCTTCATACTCATCAGCCCTCACCGCCTTCCGTAGTAGATTCATCCTCTTCGGACGCGCGTCCGCCGTTAAGATTTTCCTCAATGACGGAACTCTTCAGCAGACCCGTAATTTCAAATTTATAGGGAGTAATTTCAAGGAGTCTTTCATATTCGGATGTGTCGTCGTCCGTGCCTTCTTCTTCGATAACCTCGCCCTCAAACGTCAATTCATCGTTGTTAAGGTCATAGCCGTAGTAAGTGAGATTATCGAAAAGATCAAGACCGCTGAGACCCTCGGCAACGTTTGCGGGTATCGTGGGTTCATCGCAGTAACCTGTCATCGTATACATTCCATCCTGGTATGCGAATTCGAGAGCGACGCAGCCCGCGTCCCCATATACATTTTCAACGTTTATAAAGTCTTCTGATTTGAGCACGGGGAGGGAATCATAGTTATCCTTGGCTGATGTGAGCATATCCTTGAATCCGCCGAGCTTTTGGATCTTCTGCTCGGTAAGATCCACCTCGGCAAGCTTTTCCTGAACATCAGCGCTTGCTATATAGTTGTTGATGTCATCTATTTTTTTCTGAGTATTGGAGATACCTATACCTATGGCTATACAAGCGATAGCGATAACAGCCGCCGCGGCGCCCGCCGAGACAGCGACAGCCAGCGCAAACGAAGCTCCGACATCGGTCTTTCCGACGGTAGCGTCGGTTTCGAGAAGATTGATTCTTTCGCTTTCCTTATTGGACTTAAACATAGCGCCGATAGCGTTTGCGTAAGCTTGGAATTCAAAATTCTCATAACCGCCAATGTTGTTGGGAACGCCCAGAAGACTTGTGGTGATATCCATATTTTCAAGGGAGTTCGTAAGTCTTATGTAATCTGTGGTATCGCCGTAAAAGACAACATTCTGGATAGGATTCTGGGGATCTCTGTTTTTCTGGAACTGGAACATTCTGTAAATGTTCTCATTGACCGCCTCGAAGATATAGTCCTCGGAATTGTCGTAGTCAACAGGGTCGATAGACGCAAAGCGCGAGAATGTGAGCTGATTTTTCTCATACAGATTAAGGCTGATGAACGTCGGGTCGATCTGAACCGCGAGCATCGGCATTTTAGCGCTTGCTTTCTTGTCGGAGAGGATGATTCTGGAGATGGCGTTACAGGATACCATAACCGATTTAAGTTGGATATCAAGCATTCTGAAGACGCCTCTGAAGCATTCAACGACTTCGGAGGGGCAGGCTGTAGCGAGTATTTTAAGAGCCTGAACGCCTTCCTCCGTAACCTCGCCCGCGATGGAGTAGGAGATGGAATACTCATCCGCGATACCCATCGTATGCTGCATCTGGTTAGTAACCATAGTAAGCAGCTGCGTGCCTTTAGCCTTGGGGATATGAAGCTCCTTGAAGATAACCAGATTGGAGGAGATGCTGACAACAGCTTCTTTTTCCGTCATCTTGGATTTTTTAAGTTCTTCGCTTATAAGGGTAGCCATTTCGGGAATTTTCTTTATATGACCGTTTACG
>CAZCUQ010000092.1:0-5034 GCA_964501705.1 uncultured Ruminococcus sp.
CTCATAACTTCGCCGACAGCGCGCAGCTGAGTGCCGAGCTTGTCCTCGGCGCCCTTGAATTTCTCAAAAGCCCATCTTGCGAACTTTATTACGACATAATCTCCGTCGGGAACATATTTGTCGAGAGTGCCGTATTTTCCGCACGGGATCTCGTCAAGGGTAAGACCGCACGCGAGCATTGCGGAAACAAGAGCGATCGGGAATCCCGTAGCCTTTGAAGCAAGCGCGGAAGAACGCGATGTACGGGGATTTATCTCAATAACGACAATTCTGTCTGAAACGGGGTCATGAGCGAACTGGCAGTTGCAGCCGCCGATAACTTCAACAGCTTCGACAATTTTGTATGAGTATTCCTGTAATTTTTTCTGTATTTCTTCGCTTATCGTAAGCATGGGAGCCGAGCAGAACGAATCTCCCGTGTGAACGCCAATGGGGTCGATATTTTCAATAAAGCAGACGGTGATCTTATTGTTATCCGCGTCGCGGACGACTTCAAGCTCCAGTTCTTCCCAGCCGCTTATGGACTCTTCGACAAGCACCTGTCCGACGATAGACGCCTGCAAGCCTCTTGCACAAACGACCTTTAATTCATCTACGTTGTATACGAGACCGCCGCCCGCGCCGCCCATAGTGTAAGCGGGACGGAGAACAACAGGAAAGTGCAGTTTTTCCGCAATGGCGACAGCTTCCTCAACGCTGTATGCGACCTCGCTGCGTGGCATTTCGATATTCAGCTTCTGCATGGTGTGTTTGAATTCGATTCTGTCCTCGCCGCGTTCTATGGCGTCGACCTGAACGCCGATGACCTTTACGCCGTATTTGTCGAGAACGCCCGCCTTGGAAAGCTCCGAGCAAAGGTTAAGTCCCGACTGACCGCCAAGATTCGGAAGAAGAGCGTCGGGGCGTTCCTTTTCGATTATCTGTGTCAGCCTTGAGACATTCAGAGGTTCGATGTAGGTTATATCCGCGACATCGGGATCTGTCATTATCGTGGCGGGATTGGAGTTGACAAGAACTATCTTGTATCCGAGTTTGCGGAGTGCCTTGCACGCCTGGGTACCCGAATAGTCGAACTCGCACGCCTGACCTATGATTATCGGACCCGAGCCGATGATCATTATCTTGTTGATATCAGTTTTCTTTGGCATATTACTATCCCTTTCCGTTATTAATTTACAGCTTTAAAACGGGAAATACCGTTTTCGTTCAAAATACTCTTAAAGACTATTATAGCATAATATGACAAAAAAATCAACGAAAAAATGCAAACGGTTTTCGCCTGCGTTTTGTTAAGATTACACAAGCAACGTAAAGAATAAATGAAATTAACGCAGCATAAAAAGAAGCAAAAGACTCGTACTTTGTCTTTTGCTTCAAATAAATAAAAAAGATTTTATAACGCGACCTTTCTCGCCGCGATACCGGGAACTGTTTTCTTGACGATATCCGCACCGAGACCGCGAAGCTTTTCCTCGATATTTTCGTAGCCTCTTTCGATGTGGTAGATATCTTCGATCTCGGTGACTCCGTGAGCCGCAAGACCCGCGATCACAAGAGCCGCACCCGCTCTCAGATCGGGAGCCGTAACGGGAGCGCCCATAAGCTCCGTTACGCCTTCTATGACCGCGACTTTTCCGTCAACGGAGATATCCGCGCCCATTCTTCTGAGCTGATCGACATATCTGAAACGGTTGCTGAATATATCCTCAGTCACTATGCTTGTACCCTCCGCGAGACACAGGAGAGCCGATATCTGCGGCTGCATATCCGTGGGGAATCCGGGATGAACCATTGTCTTGACGTTTGTCCTGACGAGGGGACCGTCAACGTATACATGAACGCTGTCGTCGAATTCCTCGACAGTCACGCCGATTTTTTCCAGCTTTGCCGTAATTGATTCAAGGTGTTTTGGGATAACGTTCTTAATAAGGATATCGCCTTTTGTGGCTGCCGCCGCCGTCATATATGTTCCCGCCTCGATCTGATCGGGAATTATAGCATACGAAGCGCCCTTTAGACGTTTTACGCCTCGTATTTTTATAACATCGGTGCCGGCGCCCATGATATCCGCGCCCATTGAATTCAGGAAATTCGCGAGATCAACTACATGAGGTTCCTTTGCGGCGTTTTCAATAACGGTAAGACCTCTTGCCTTTACCGCCGCGAGCATTGCGTTAATGGTAGCTCCGACAGTAACGCAGTCGAAATAGATTTGAGCGCCGATCAGGCTGTCCGCCTGAATATCTATCATTCCGTGATCGTTTGCACATTTTGCTCCGAGAGCCGAAAAAGCTTTGAGGTGCTGGTCGATGGGTCTGTCACCGAGATAGCATCCGCCCGGCATTGAAACTCTTGCGCGGCTGAATTTTCCGAGAAGAGTTCCGAGAAAATAATAAGAAGCGCGCATATGCTTTGCCATTTCATAAGGAACAATTGGTTCGGTGATCCCGGAAGCGTCTATTTTAACAGTGTGCATACCGAGGTAAGTGATCTTCGCGCCCATTTCGTATAATATTTTCAAAGAGATTGAAACGTCTCTTATAATAGGTACATTTTCGAGAATACAAGGTTCGTCCGCGAGAATAACGGCGGGTATAATAGCAACGGCGGCGTTTTTGGCACCGCTTATTTCAACTTCTCCTGTAAGGCGTTTTCCGCCCTTAATAATGAACTTATCCAATTTCTTTTCTCCCGATAAAAGGCATTACCTTTTTTATTTTACTTAAAAAACAGTAAATTATTGTAAAAAACGCATTCGGTTCTTTTAAGCATAATATATTATAACACATTCGGGCATAAATTAAAAGAGTTTTCAAATAAATTATATAACATATTTTTTAAGGAAAAAAAGAGAAATGATAGCAATAATAACTAAATTTCATAAAAAAATTTTACATTTCAGATACATTGTAACCTTTCTGTGACAAATTTTCCCCGATTCGTGACACGTTTTGTAAAATATTAACCTTGAGGTATCCGGGCGAATAAAATATAGAAGGGAATTTTCCCATAAGGAGAATATTTTCCGAATGTCTGTCAATAATAAGCACAGAAACAGATATCAGAACCTGTCCTGAAAAAATATGCGCGAAAATCCGCACACTTCTTGTGAAGGCAGGTTCTCAAACAGGAAAGGAAGAATTGAAAAGTGTCTGTTAAAAGAGGAGAAATTTACTATGCGGACTTAAGTCCCGTCGTAGGCTCGGAGCAGGGAGGAATTCGTCCCGTACTTATTGTTCAGAACGATGTGGGTAATCGTCACAGCCCGACTGTGATAGCCGCTGCTATCACAAGCAGGTGTGAAAAGAATAAGCTTCCCACTCATATTGAGCTTCACGGTTCTTCATGCGGACTTTCCAAGGACAGCGTTGTCCTGCTGGAACAGATAAGAACCATTGATAAAAAGCGCCTTAAAGAAAGAATGGGCGAGCTTGACAATACTTCCATGACAAGAGTAAACGATGCCTTAAGCGTAAGCTTCGGTCTCGGAAGCACAGCGGTTACATAAAACCGCAAAAAAACCGTCGGAGGATATTTCCCCGACGGTTTTTCAGCATATCAGACTTCCTTGAAAACCGGCGTGACTGATGGAAAAAGATTTTGTCAGCAGGCGTGAGCCGGTTTCCGGGGAAGTCTGTTATACGGTTTTGATATAATCTCTGCCCGTTTCGGAAGTTTTAACGCTTAGGTCGGCGAATCTTTCCGAAAGAAGCTTTTTTGTTTTTTCAGCGAAAAGTATCTCGGTTGAGTAATGCGTGCAGTCAAAAACGGAAACGCCTTTGTTTTCGGCTTCGACTAAAATATTGTGTTTTATTTCTCCCGTTACAAGCGCGGAGCTTTTTTCGTTTATTTCGTCAATAAGGAATCCGCCCGCTCCGCTGCAAAAATATATTTCGGTGATATTTTCTCCCGAATCGGTATATTTTACATGAACGCCGAACGCCTCGGAAAGCTTTTTCGCAAGATCATCGGGAGAAATCTCGGAGCAGAACGCTTTCCAGCCGCATGACGGAAGTTTTTCGTATTTCTTCAGAGAAAGAGACGTTTCAAGCAGTTCAAATGCCGCCGTATTCGTTCCGCAGTCGGATCTGTCAGCGTTTGTGTGACAGCACAGCGCGGATATATTATTTTCGATAAGCTTATAAACTACGCTTTCGGAGGGAACGGATCTCAGCGGCTCGAAAATAACGGGGTGATGGCTTATTATCATATCCGCGTGAATATCTTTTGCTTCGCGGACGGTATTTGCCGTAATATCGAGGCAGGTGAGGACGTTTTTGACTTTTTTATGTCTGCTCCCCACAAGAAGTCCGCTGTTATCCCATTCCTCCGCTTCGGAAAAAGGCATTATTTCATCGAAAAAGTCGGTGATATCTCCTGCTGTCGTCATTTTGATTCTTCCCTTCGGTTAATTTCCGCCAAGATTCTTTCAGCGAGTGAAAAAAAGTATTCGCTTTTTTTCACGTCCGATTTTTTTATGCTTTCTGCGGTTTTCAAAGTTTTTCCGTATTTATATAAGGCGTATTCTCTTTCATCCTCGCGTGAAAAGTCCATGAATCCGATAATTTCGGTCACATCGTCAATTGAGGTGAGCTTTCCGTTTTTTTTGGCTTTTATCACGCTGTAGTGAAAATTCCTGTCTCTCACGGCTTTTTCGGATATAATTTCGTAGCCGTTACCGCACAAAAATCTTCGCAGGGTTTCCGATTTTGTCATGGGCTGAAGTATAAGATCAGCCGAAAACTCCGTTTTAACCCGACTAAGTATATCCGAGATAAGCTCTCCGCCCATTCCCGCGATAACGATATCGGTAATACCCGCGGTATCGACGTTATCAAGACCGTCCGAGAGAACCGTGCCTATCCTGTTGGAAAGACCGTATCTTTCTATGTTCCTTTTTGCGGCTTTGAGAGGTTTTTCCCGTATATCGCAGGCCAAAGCGCGTTTGATCTTTCCCGAAAGAACAAGCTCGCACGGAAGATATCCGTGATCTGTCCCGACGTCGCATAGATATTCACCCGAAACTTCCTCGGC
>CAZCUQ010000092.1:5044-7130 GCA_964501705.1 uncultured Ruminococcus sp.
CAGAGGGAAAGCCTTTTGTCAAGCATAAGTACGATCCTTTCAAAAAGCGGGCGGCGCCCGCATGAGCGCCGTCCGCAGATCACTTGCCGCCGAAATGAGCGTTCAAAGCGTCTACAAGCTGTTTCGCGTCGGTTCCGTGAACCATGCAGGCCTCCGCGATAGTTTCGCCTCTGGAGGCGGGGCAGCCGAGACAGTGCATACCGATATCAAGGAAGAAGGGCGCGGTTTCGCCGTCCTCATCAAGGATATCGCCGATAATGGTATCTTCTGTGATGATCATTTTAAAAACTCCTTTTCTTTGGAATACGAATTTTATCGTATTTTTATTATAACACATTTCCTTTTAAAATGCAACCTTTTTTTACAAATTATTATTTACATTTCATAGACAGACACATATTGCGGCACATTTCCGATAGGTCCGATCGGTTTTTCCGTTGTCTGCAAAATCATTCCGCGCCTGACAGATATGATTTTTTCATTTTTGCTTAAAAAATTCCGATTTGGCTATTGAAAAGTGTAAAAATCAGTGATATAATAAATACAGTGACAGGCAATGCGGCGGTATATCAATGTCTGCACGCACAAAGACGGATATTCCTTTGCGGGAATTCTCCGAAAGGAAGAAATAATGAAAATATTCAGAAAAATAACCGATCTGTTCATTAACTGCAAGCTGAGGACTAAAATGATGCTGATGTATCTTTGTGTACTGCTGCCCGTGTTCGTGGGAAGCTTCTATCTGCTCGGAACAATAAAAAATAATATCTCCGAGAGTGAAAAGCAAAACTCTCTCAAAAACTCCGACAGCATTGAGATACGCATTACCGATATGGTTGACAGCGTGGAAAATATTTCCTCCGTCATCTGCGTAAACAGCGTAATCCCCTCCTTTCTGAACGGAAGCTTTGAGAATGATTCGGAAATTTACGGCTTTTACAGCGAAAACAGCATTATCGACAATTACGTTTCGCTTTTCCCTCAGCTGAAAAATATACGTATATTTATAAACAGGGATGATTTTGTCTATAACTCGAATTACCGCTTCGCCGATGAAAAGATACGCAGTGAACTCTGGTATCAGTCGGTCGAGGGTCACAATTTCCCCGCGTGGAGAGTTGTGAAGGATCCTGTTGACAACGGAACTTATCTTGCCTGCGTAAGGCGTATCTGCGATGAAAACGGCAATATGACGGCGGCGGCTGTCATTGAAATAAACCCCGAATGGCTGAATGAATATTTCAAAGATCCGTCTTTCGGGACGGTTCTTTCCGTAGATAACGGAATAGTGTATTTCAGCACGGTAGAAAGCGTTAAAGTCGGGAGCGTTATCACTTCCACGGGAGAATATCTGAGAATACCCGGAATAAACGAAGTCATGGATTCCGGAGTAAACGGAACATCCGCACTCACCATTCTTTCGACCTTTACCGGAAGCGCTTCTTCGGGAAGCATTTTTCAGATTCTTCTTGTGAATCCCGGAAACAGCTTTGAGACGAAAACAAGAGAAATAGCTTCTATTTACATATATTATATCGTTGCGATGTTTATTATATCGGTTCTTTTCATAATTGTGTTCATCTCCGCTTTTTCGCGCCGGATAAGCGTAATAAGCGAAAAAATGCACAGTGTTGCTCTCGGAAATTTTTCCATAGAAAGCGAGCTTCGCGGAAATGACGAAATTGCTCAGCTTGAAAACGATCTCTGCATAATGGTCGACAGTATGCAGCTTATGATGAAAGATGTCTACAATTCAAAACTCGAAGCCGAACAAGTCAAGCTGAATCAAAGAGACGCGGAATTCAAGGCGCTTGCCAATCAGATAAATCCTCATTTTCTTTACAATACCCTTGAAACGATCCGCATGAAAGCATACTGCAACAACGACAAGGAAACAGCCGATCTGATAAAAAAACTCGGAAAATTCATGCGAAGATGCCTTGAGGTCAAAAACGCAAACGTTACGCTAAAATCGGAAATTGATTTCACTAACAGCTATCTTGAACTTCAGTCGGCGCGTTTCGGAAATAAAATAAGCTATGAGATAAAATCGTCCGTCGAGGATGATTATCAGATACTCCCCCTG
>CAZCUQ010000093.1:0-7020 GCA_964501705.1 uncultured Ruminococcus sp.
TATATGATTTTTGCGCAGACTGAAAGCACAAATTTTAATGTCGTTTACTATAAAATCCCTTCAATTTTATATATTAATGACGTAAAGCAGGCATTTTGAGGGATATTAACAACCATATGAAAATAGGGATTTTATTATTATCAGATAAATATTCCGCTTTTTGTACGCTCTTCGGGAGAAAATAAAACCTCCGTTTTCCGAAATAAAGGAAAACGGAGGTTCTGTTTTTAATTAATGTAAAGTAACGCAAACAAATCAAAATCAACTTTGCGTGTATTTATCCTATCTTATTTCCGCATTCGCTGCAGAATTTAGCCGTGCTGCTTGTTATTTTTGCTCCGCACTGATCGCAGAATCTGATCTTGATCGGCTGATTACCGGAAGCAGGAGCTGCGGGTTTTGCTGTTTCCGTTTTTTCGATAGGCTTTATCGGCTTGATATCAACACCCGTATCGACCTTTGGAGTTTCTGTTTTTTCAATGGGCTTTATCGGTTTGATATCAACACCTGCGCCGATCTTGGGAGTTTCCGATGTTTCGATAGGCTTGATCGGCTTAATATCCATATCGGGAACATCAACAGGTTTGGCGGCGGGAGCGGCAGACGCCGGAACTTCAACAGGCTTAGCGGCGGGAGCGGCAGACGCCGGAACTTCAACAGGTTTAGCGGCGGGAGCGGCAGACGCCGGAACTTCAACAGGCTTAGCGGCGGGAGCGGCAGACGTCGGAACTTCAACAGGTTTGGCGGCGGGAACATTGGGTTTGGGAACTTCAGTCGGTTTAGCCGAAGCCGCGTTTGCGGGTTTAGAAGCTTCCGAAGCCTGAATATTCATGAACGAATCATTTTCAGCGGCATTTCTTTCGAGCATTTTCTTATGCTCGGCAGCCTTTATCGCATTGATCCCCTCAAGATAATCACTGAGAACTATCGCGACATTTTCAACGAATTTACCCTTTATGCTCGACGGAAGTTCAGTCGTAGAACCGTTCTTTTCCTCGGCCTTGAGAGTATTGGCGCTGAAGATACCGTTCTTTCCCATGAATCTGCTGATATCGCCGAGCGCTTTCTTTGTGATAAGTCCGTTCCTGTTGCGGCAGTAGAGATATTCAAGCGTAATAATGAAGCCTTCGTCGGGATTTCCCTGTGTAACCGTGTGAAGAATAACAGGAAGGTCAAATTTGCCGATGTCCGCGAAGCTGTGCTCCATCTTGAGAGCCGTTGAATCAAATGTGGGCGATTCTCTCGTCACGATAACGCTTTGATTAAGCGAGTGCTCCGACATACACGAACCGATCCTTGAGGTAAGCAGATCTCTCGTTTCCGTTTTCTTTGAGATGATAGTATTTTCGCAGTTGGAAACATGACGTTTCTTTGCCTCATCATCGATATCCATAAGCTTGATTTTCTCGATAAGTCCGCATATTTCGCTTTCGGTCATGCTGCCGATACCGCGGCAAAGAATACCGACTTCCTTGTCCTCGACTTCTCTGATCTTCCTGCGGACGATTCCGTCGTAGCGTTTCTTGAGGTCATCGGTGCAGCCGTTCTTGTAATCGGCGATCTTCCCGCATATTTCAAGAAGTTCGGATTTTGTCAGACCGTCAAGTTTTTCGGTAAGCTTTGAAAGCTCCTTGATATGGAGCTGCTCTGCGGCTCCGTTAAGTCTCTTGATGTAGGCAGCGCTGTTAGCGGGCTTGAAGCCTTTATCCTCGATAGTGTGCAGGGCAGCAGTTATCTCACTGATTGTCATAGCGGGCATATTCTTGCAAAGTTCATCAAGTTCAGCCTTGTCAAGCTCATCGATTCTCTTGTCGGCACTCTTAACGGCAGCGGAATATCTGTTCATGTCAAGAGTAGGCTTACGTTTCTGAAGTTCTTCGGAGAATTTGTCGATTTCCTCTCTGCTCATCTTGTCGATGGAGTTCATCATCTTATCAAATTCTTCCTTGTCAAGCTTTCTGAGACGCGCATCGATCCTAGAGACATATTCTTTACCCGGCTCAGCGTATTCGGGAAGTTCGGAAATTTTCTGCTTCATCTCGTGAAGCTTTTCCTTCGGAGCGTTATCAAGATTCCTGCACAGATCGGAAAGTTCCGTTTTGATAAGCGAATTTTCGCGTTCTTCGATCTGCTTGATATATTTTTCCGAAAGTTCCTTGTCGAATTCTCCGCCTTTCAGCGCGTCCTTTAATTTTGAAAGCTCGGAACGCGGAGTAGAAGGGATATTCTTGCAGAGCTGTTCCATTTCCGCTTTCATGAGAGAGATCTCTTTAGCGCGTATCTTCTCGATAAACGGAGAAATGATATCCTTTGAATATTTTTCCTTGATTTTGGCAGTAAGCTTTTCAAGGTCGGACTTGTTAAGCTTTTCAACATCCTTGGTAAGCTCGGTAAGCTCTGCCTTGTCAAGTTCGGCTTCTCTTGCCTTTATCTTGTCGAAATACGAATCGGTGAATTCCTTATCGTACTTTTCATCGGAGATCTTTTCCTTTGCGGTCTTAAGAGCAGCTCTGTCCATTTTATCGACATTTTCGCATATCTTAACGACCTCGGCGTTATCTATCTCAATATTTCTGTGTTTTATCTTATCAAAGTAGGGCGCGGTGAATTCCTTATTGTATTTTTCATCGGAGAGAGAAGTCTGAAGCTTTTTGAGAGCTTCTCTGTCCATGGACGGGATATCCTTGCAGAGAGCGGCAATTTCGTCTTTTTCGATAGTTTCTCTTCTTGTCTTTATCCTGTCAAAGAAAGTAGAAGTTTTTTCCTTGTCAAACTCGCCGCTTTTAAGGCTTTGCGTAAGCTTGTCAAGGTCAGCGTTATTCATCTTGTCAAGTCCCTCAGTAAGGACCGCAAGCTTTCTTTCGGTCAGTTTTACAAAGAACGGAGCTGTATGCTCTTTTTTGAATTTCTCATCGGAGAGAGCCTTCTTCATATTTTCGAGAGTTGGGATATCGGCTTTATCCATATCCCTGACGATCTCGTCTATTTCGGCATTTTCAAGCGCGTTTTCTCTTGCGATGATCTTATCGGCATATTTTGAAGTAATTTCTTCGGGATACTCCCCGCCTGTGAATTCCGCCTTTATTTTCGCGAGAGAGTCTTTGTCCATTTCGGATATCTTTTTGCAGCGTTCCTCGAATTCCTCAATTTTAATTGCTCTTTCGCGTTCGGCGATCTTGTTTATGTACGGGTCGGTAAGCTCCGTTGAGTATCTGCCCTCATTGATGACAGCGCGGAGCTTTTCAAGTTCTTCCCTTGACGCCTTTGAAACGCCGCCGAATATCGAAACGACTTCTTTTCTGTCGAAATCAGCAGCGAGAGAGGCAATTTTTCTGAGATAGCTTCCGCTTATCGAAGATGGATATTTTTTCTCTTCAATAGTTTTTCTAAGGTCGCCGAGCTTAACTCTGTCAAGCTTATCCATATCCTTGCAGATATCGTCAAGCTCGCGTCGCGAGAGATTATTTTTCGCGTAAGAAGCCTTTCTTACGAAATGCTTCTTTACGATCGGAGAATATCTGTCGGTATCGCATTCTTTTAAAACAGCGTCAATCTCATCGGCTTTCATACTGTCAATACTTTTGAATTTTGCGGAAAGCTCTTCTGCCTGTGCCGAAATGATCCTGTCATTCGCCCTGACGATGAATTCTTTTTTAACGGCGTCGTCGGCGTCTGCGGCTTTGAGTTTTTCGAGTATAGCCTTTGCCTCATCGAGAGAAGAAAGCGGAAGCTTCAAAGCAATCTGCGAAAGCTCATTTTTTTGTACATCGTTTTCGGCAAGCTTTATTTTCACAAGATATTTAGCCTTGGTTTTCTTGTCCGCCGTTGAATCGAAGATGTATTTTTTAAGCGCGGCTATTTCGTTTCTGTCAAGCGCGGAAAGATCTGTACAAAGATCGGCAATTTTCGATTCGTTTTCCGCTGCTTTTTTCATATCCTCAGCACTGTCGAAAACGGTGCCGTTGTAAGTTCTTGCGTTTATTTCCTCTTTGTCTATATACGCCTTGATTTTTGCGACAGCGGGGCAGGACGGGAAACGGTATTTTGAAGCCGCAGCGGATAATTCCTCGCAGATAAGACGTGCTTTTTCGCTGCCGCAGCAGTATTCGCCCTTATCGTCAAAGCTGTCGGCGGGAACGTATTTCTTTTCGAGATATGCGTTCAGTTCTTCATCGCTGAAAGTTCTTTTCTTTGAGAGCCAAAATTCCTCCAGTTCAGCGATCTCGTTTACGCTGTCGGGGAAGTTTGCGTAGAGAAGCTTAAAAGGAGCGCCGTTCGCGGGCTTTTCGGAGAGGATTCCCAGAACCGCCGAAAGCAGTTCCTTTCCCGAAAGATTTCCCGATTCCGCTTCGGTGAGCGCGTCCTCGGATTTTTTTTCGTCATACGAAGGTATTTTGAAGCCTATGGTATTCTTTTCGGCAAAAGCCTTTATAAACGCTTTTCCGGCGGCGGCAAGCTCTTCGGTGACGGACGGATTTTCGGGAAAATTTTTAAGCTCCGCTTCATAGAAGGAGTTTCTGAAATCCGCTCCGTTTATGCTTACGCCGTTTTTGTTAAGCGCCGCAACAAGAAATTTTATCGAATAGCCCGCGGCGGTCATTTTCATTCCGAGAGCCGAGAGTATGGGCGATACGCCGTCCATTTCACTCTTCAGCCGGTCAACTGCCCTGAGAGAAGAAACAAGCGTCATATATTTGGCGCTGTCTGCGGGGATCTTAACCTCGGTATCGGCTATCTTGAAGGTTTTCTCCCGGATTTCGGAAATGACCGGGAACTCAGAAAGTCTGTCTGCGGAGAATTTATCAAGATTTTCGGATATTTCGTTAAATGTAATGAACGCGGGGTTTTCAAGAGTACCCTTTACCCAGAAGCTTTCATCGTTTATTTTTTTTATATTGAGGCGCTGGTTCGTAAGGGGGGTAACGGGCGCATAAGGCTTGTTATGTTCTCTCATGTACTGTTCGCTGACTATAAGCTGATCGTGTTTTCCGTCAATCATCCAGTCATGGGCGCAGTATAATGTTCCGAACATAAGATCCGACAGGAAAATATGCTCGTTTTCCGAAGCGATTTTTCTTGCTTCCGCGATATTAAAAGGTTTCCAGTCGTTCGTGCCGTTTTCGGACATAAGCATAAGATCGTAAAGGCGGCATATATTTGTGCTGTTGCTTTTGACCTCTTCCTCTGAAGCGGGGGCGAAAATAAGCCCTTTTATCAGCGGATGGCAGAGAAGCTGACCTTCGGGAAGATATTCTTCCGCGAATTCCTCCTTGAATGCCAGGCAGTGTTCCCTAAACTGTCCGTATTCGGTAAGTGTTTTCATCTGAAAGATCATTCCTTTCTGAGCGTGATAAAATATGTCACAATGCACGACTTTTTTCAAATCGTAACTATTACTTTTATTATACCAAATCAAGTCGGCTATGTCAACAGTTTTATGAGAATTTTCTGCCAAAATATTGTATAAACATAACTAAAAAAATTTGTGAATTAGTATATCATTAACAGGAAAATATTTCCTGCTTATCAGATCAGAACGATTCATACAGATATTTTTCGGCGGACAGCGCGGCATTTGCGCCGTCCGCACAGGCAGTGACTATCTGCCTGAGAGGAGTCGTGCGTACATCTCCCGCAGCAAAGAATCCCCGCCTTGACGTAACGCAGTCCTCTCCCGCGACAATGTACCCGTTTTTGTCTGTTTCGGCGATTTTTTCCGCCATTTTGCTGTTCGGGACACTTCCTATTGCGGCAAAAATTCCGTCAGCGTCGATTGAACGCTCCCCGCCTGAACCGAAACTTAACTTTATTCCCGAAACTCTTTTCTCCCCGATTATTTCCGTGACAGAGGCGTTTGTTATTATTGTAATATTGGATTTTCCGCGCACCTTTTCCTGTAGCGACCTGTCCGCTCTGAAAGAATCTCTTCTGTGAATAAGATATACACGAGAAGAAATTTCCGAAAGATACAAAGCGTCTCCCAGAGCCGTATTTCCCCCTCCTATCACAGCGGTTACCCTGTTTTTGTAAAATGCCCCGTCACAGTGAGCGCAGTAAGATATTCCCTTGAGATCGTTTCCTTTGACGTCGAGCTTTCTGTACGATGTCCCCGCCGCAAAAATAACCGTCCGGGTCGGAAAGCTGTCGGAATTTTTAAGAGAAACCGTATATACGTTATCCCCGTGAGAAACGGAGACTGCCTCCGAATTTAAGAATTCGACTCCGAGAGACAAAGCGTGACTTCTGAATTTCTCGCTTAACCCGAACCCGTCAATTTCCGAAAAAGCGGGATAATTTTCAATTTTGCCCGTTACGGCATAAGCTCCCGCTCCCGCACGGTTTTTTTCACATACGACCGCATTGAGAGAAGCTCTTTTGAGATAAACAGCCGCCGTAATTCCCGCAGGACCCGCTCCTATGATGACCGAATCATAAATTCCGTTCATAGATCTGACCATTCCTTTCATACGAAGCTTTTTACGATAATCTGCGCGAAATACGGGAAAATATACGCTTCAAAGCTCAGAAAGTCACTTTATACTGCGCGCTGAGCCAAAATCTCCGTGCGATTTTGAAATGCCCGGCTTTGCGTGATAAAACAATTGATTCATATAATGGCGAATGCGGCAGCCAAAGAAGCGCAAAAAGACAGCTGTGAAAACCCCGACAGCGGCAATCTGTCAGGGTTTTCACAGCGTTATTTTTCGCCTGTAAGCCTCGTCATGCTCTTTGCGCAAATCGCCATAGTGGACGCATTGTGGAGAAACGCAGATGTTCCCGGAGAAATGATCCCGAAAAATCCGGACAAGAGAAGCGCGGAATTAAACAGCAGAATGAACCGATAATTTTTGTTTATCCGTTCCATTAAAAGCCTGCTCAGCTCACGCAGCCGCACAAGCTCATTTAAGCTTCCGCGAAGGGTAATATCAGCCGCTTCTCTTGCAATATCCGAAGCGTCACTCACGGCAACAGATACATTTGCCGCCGCCAATGCGGGAGCGTCGTTTATTCCGTCGCCCA
>CAZCUQ010000094.1:0-7019 GCA_964501705.1 uncultured Ruminococcus sp.
TCGCGACATTCATTCTGTTCTGGTCGCGGTTTTTGCAGTTGGGGCATTCCCATACGAGCTTTCCGTTATTGTCGGAGACAATTTTTATTTCGCCGGAATATCCGCATACCTGACAAAAATCGCTCTTGGTGTTCAGCTCCGCGTACATGATATTGTCGTAGATGTACTGCATGACGGTAAGCACCGCATCGAGATTATTCTGCATATTCGGAACCTCAACGTAACTTATCGCTCCGCCGGGAGAAAGCTTTTGGAACTGCGATTCAAACTTCAGCTTGTCGAACGCGTTTATTTCCTCGGTAACATGAACGTGATAGCTGTTTGTAATATAATTTTTATCGGTGACGCCCTCGATGATTCCGAAGCGCTTCTGAAGACATTTCGCGAATTTATAGGTCGTGGATTCAAGGGGAGTGCCGTAAAGACTGAAATCTATATTATACTCCGCTTTCCACTTCGCGCACGCGTCGTTGAGCATCTGCATCACTTCGAGCGCGAATGGAGTAGCCGACGGATCGGTGTGGGATTTTCCCGTCATATAGCGGGTACATTCGCAAAGTCCCGCGTAGCCGAGAGATATCGTGGAATATCCTCCGTAAAGAAGCTTTGTGATAGGCTCGCCCTTTTTAAGTCTTGCGAGAGCGCCGTGCTGCCAGAGTATGGGAGCGGCGTCTGAAAGAGTGCCTTTCAGACGGTTGTGACGGCAAAGAAGCGCGCGCTTGCAAAGGTCGAGACGTTCCTCCATGATACTGCGGAATTTTTCAATGTCTCTTCCCGAAGAGCAGGCAACATCCACAAGATTCAGAGTAACGACGCCCTGATTGAATCTTCCGTAATATTTCGGCTTGTTGTTTTCATCGACGTAAGGAGTGAGGAAGCTGCGGCAGCCCATGCAGGTATAGCAGTGTCCCTCTCCGTTTTTATCCTTTTTAAGGTCAAACATTACCTTTTCGGAGATATAGTCGGGAACCATTCTCTTTGCGGTACATTCCGCGGCAAGCCTTGTGAGATACCAGTATTTGGTGCCTTCTCTTATGTTGTCCTCTTCGAGAACATAGATGAGCTTCGGGAACGCGGGAGTTATCCATACGCCCTTTTCGTTCTTTACGCCTTCTATTCTTTGTTTAAGGACTTCTTCTATTATAGCGGCGAGATCATCTCTTGTCTGACCTTCGGGAACCTCGTCAAGGTACATGAACATAGTGACAAAGGGAGCCTGTCCGTTAGTGGTCATAAGAGTGATGACCTGATACTGTATAGTCTGCACGCCCCTGTTGATTTCTTCCTTTACGCGCATTTCGGCGACCTTGTTTATCATATCGCCGGTAGCGCTTATTCCCGCGGCAGTGAATTCCTCTCTTACCTCCGCGCGGAATTTCTCGCGGCTTATCTGAACGAAAGGCGCGATATGCGAAAGCGATATGCTCTGTCCGCCGTACTGAGACGAAGCTACCTGAGCTATTATCTGAGTGGCGATATTGCAGGCGGTGGAGAAGCTGTGAGGCTTGTCGAGCATGGTCTCGCTTATGACGGTGCCGTTCTGGAGCATATCCTCAAGATTAACGAGACAGCAGTTGTGCATATGCTGGGCAAAATAATCCGAGTCGTGGAAATGGATTATTCCCTGTTCGTGAGCCTCGACGATATCGTGGGGAAGAAGAAGTCTTTTGGTGATATCCTTGCTTACCTCTCCCGCCATATAGTCGCGCTGAACGCTGTTGACGGTGGGGTTTTTATTGGAGTTTTCCTGTTTTATTTCCTCGTTGTTACATTCGAGGAGGGACAGCACCTGCTCGTCGGTGGAGTTGGATTTGCGTACGAGCGCTCTTTGATAGCGGTAGGTGATATAGTTTTTTGCAACGGGGTAAGCATCGTTTGCCATTATCTGCATTTCGACCATATCCTGTATTTCCTCGACTCCGGGAGAGCGATCCATACTGCCGCATATTCTCGATACGTTATCGGTTATGAGTTCTATTTGTTCTTCGCTGAGACGGTCGCATTCCTTAACGCTTTTGTTTGCCTTAGCCACGGCGTTCCTTATTTTTTCTCTTTTAAATTCTTCTTCGGCTCCGTTTCTTTTGATGATCTTCATGCACATAAAAATCTACCCTTTCCTTTTTGATAAAAAATAAAGATTAAAAAATATGTGAAAAATGAAATATCCGATTTATCGGTTATATGTTTTGCCGCATAAAAATATCCTCTGCCGCAAAGTCTGTAACAAAATAAGCGGATATGCTTTCCGTTACAGAGGCAGCGCATAAAGCGCATGAGAAAGCAAAGCCAAAATTTTTTGCGGGCGGACATCACAGGTTTTATGCAGAGAATAAGAAGTATTCATTTATCAGCTATACTATATATTGTATCATATATTCAAAATAAGTCAATATGTTGTGATGGTTACAAATATAATTTGGATATTTAAACAAAAATAAAATGGTAAAATTATAATTTTTGTTGATTTTTTCCATTGACTAAAAAAAGCAATACAGGTTTTAATTTTTGTTAATAATGCACAAAGCGTGTGATTTTTCGTCATTGCCGAGACAGAAAAAAGTTTGTAAAAAAACTCGCTTCAATAAGAAGCGGGAATTTTTTACAGAAACATTACAATTTATAAACAAATTAAAAAATTACATTAGCGATCATTATTCATCATAAAAAATATTCACCGCAGAGTTACCGCTCCGAGACGGACGAGACCGCATATGCATAATTTTCGTCTGCGTTCAGATTTCCCGCGATAAGTCCCGAAAGGAAACAGATAACAAATCCCACAGCAATTACGCAAACAGGGATATACATAACGGAAAAGGATCTGCTCTTATTGTCGGGAGCAGCGGGAAGGTCTGTTTCCGCGTCGGCAGCGGGAGATTCTTCGGGAGAAAGGAGAATATCGGGGACGGAATCCGCTTCCGCTTCCGATTCGGTTTCGGTTTCAAGTTCGGGTTCGTTATCGGATTCGGAGCTATGGTCCGAAAAGTCGATATCGTTGCTTTCATCTGTTTCTGTTTCTTTCGGTGCGTCGGAGGTTTCTGTTTTTTCGGCGGATTTTTTAATTTTTTTGGCTTTTTTTTCGGAGGACGGCTTTTTCATCATACGGGACAAAAAAAGGCAAAGAGCAACTAACAGTACATTAACAGCCAGAGAGATTCCGACTCCCGCCGTAAAAACGCCGGTCGGAACGGCAAATTCAAATTTTCCGGGATCGTCAGGGTCATAATAACCCTTCAGTTTATCTCCGTTTTTTGCGGATCCGAAGTACGGGATAGTGGTGTCAAGCCATTTTTCGGCGTTATCTGCATAAAATTTGCCTCTTGTAATATATGTGACTTTGCCCGGATACGAGATCTTTTCATTATCCTTGACATCGCTTTCTTTTCTGGCGATCGTTGATACGAGCAGTTCCGATTCCGTCCAGCCGTCCTCAAGAGCTGCGTTGATCCCGGAATAAGAGGAAAGATTCATCTGAAAATAAAAAACGCCTATATTTGCGGCAACGCCTGCAAGGCATACCGCGGCGCAGATGATTATGTATATTTTTTTGACATTCATTGATATTTGCTCCTTAAAACTTTGCTTTGTTTCGCGGGCGGAGGAAATCGGCAGGTCTGCGCTGCGAAAAGACATTATACATTACCCTGCATATTATACCGCACTTTCGATATTTTGTCAATACGCGGAATAAAAATTGTAACCGATACTTTCATTATCCTTGAATAAAACGCCGAAAAAAACAGGGAAAAAAATTTCAAATTTTATTATTTTTTTCCTTTGATTTTTCAAAAGGTTCATGCTATAATATTTAAGTCGAACAGCGAAACAGCGTAGAATCTCGGCAGGATTCCGCGCTGTTTCTTTCTGTTTGCCGAAGTTTTCAGGCAGCTTTTCTCGGATAAAGACTCCGAAAATATCTTTAGGAGGATTTATATGGAAAATGTAAATCAAAGCAATTATCTCGGAAAGGAGAAGATTTCCAAACTGCTTTGTAAGTTTGCGATACCTTGTATACTGTCGTTAATAATATCTTGTCTGTATAATATCGTAGACCAGATATTTGTCGGAAATATGATAGGCACGGCGGGCAACGCGGCAACGGGAATTATCTTTCCAATAACTGTTATAGGATGGGGCGCGTCTTTATTTTTCGGCGACGGTGCCGCGGCGTATTTAAGTGTGTCGCTCGGAAAAAAAGAAACGCAGAAGATCCACACAAGCGTCGGCAATGCCGTTCTTATGGCTTTTCTGTCCGGAGTTGTCATTATTGCCGCAGCATATATCGGCGGCGACGGGCTTTTGCAGCTTCTCGGCGCCAAGGATGAGGAAACGCTTGCTCTCGCTTCCGAGTACGGTGTAATTATTTACGCTATGATGCCCTTTGCGCTTGTTCAGAACTGCCTGGCATCCATCATTCGTGCGGACGGAAATCCAAAAGCGGCAATGGGCGCTATGTTTACGGGAGCGATCATCAATATTATCGGCGACCCGATCCTTATTTCCTTTATGGGAATTTCAGGAGCCGCTGCCGCAACTGTATCGGGACAGTTTGTAAGCTTTCTGATCTGTGCGGTTTATCTGTTCCGTTCCAAAAACTTTAAGATATCCGCGAAAAGCTTTATTCCCGACGGAAAGCTTTTGGGTCAGATCATGGCTCTCGGAACATCAAGCTTTTTAACGCAGCTTTCAATTGTTGTCATTACCGTCATCAATAACATTCTGCTTGTTGAGTACGGCGCACATTCTCCTTACGGTCAGGTTATTCCGCTGTCGGCATTTGTGGTGATTATGAAGCTGTTCCAGATCATTCTGAATGTTGCCATCGGTATTGCGGCGGGCGCACAGCCCATTGTCGGATATAACTATGGTGCCAAGCTGTATACAAGAGTAAGAGAGCTTCTGAAACAGATCCTGAAGTACACGGCTTTGGTTTGCGTTGCGGCAACCGTGTTAATTGAGGTCTTTCCTCAGATGTTCATCAAAATGTTCGGTTCTGACGGTGAGCTTTATCTTGAATTTGCGACAGGATGTCTGCGTATTTATCTGTCGCTCATACTTTTCACCTGCCTGCAAAAGGTATGCGCTATTTTCTTGCAGTCCATCGGCAAAGCGCATCTTGCGGCGCCGCTTTCCATGCTTCGTGATGTATTTCTGATCGCCGCGTCTTTGATCGTTCCGTTGAAATTCGGCGTAACGGGTATTTTCTGGGCGGCTCCCATTGCGGATATTCTGGCGTTTATACCCACAGTTTTTATTATGGCTAAGGTATGGAAATCGCTGAAAAATGAGGATGCCGAAACAGCTTCTTCGGAAACTGAGCAGATCATTAAAGCTTCAAAATCCGGTATTATTATTACGATTGCCCGTGAACACGGTTCTTCGGGCAAGCAGATCGGCAAACTGGTTGCCGAAAAACTGGGCATTCCTTTCTACTACAAGGAAATGACCGCGCTTGCCGCACAGGAAAGCGGATTAAATAAAGAATTCATTTCCGATATCAATATAAACTCGCCCGACATGATGCGCAGCCTGTATTTAAGCACCGATGTTATTCGGCAGGCGGTTGCCGCACAGGATAAGGTTATCCGAAAAATCGCGGAAAACGGAAGCTGCGTCATTGTAGGCAGAGCAGCGGATTATGTTCTGCGCGACCTTAAAGATGTTGTCCGTATTTTTATTTATGCCCCCGAAGAATACAAGATAAGGAGAGTTATGGAGGTCTACGGAGATACAGAGGAAGAAGCCAAAAAGAATGTACGCCGTTCCGACAGTGCAAGAGCCGCTTATTATAACAGCATATCGGGCATGAATTGGGGGTCGGCTCATAATTATGATCTTCTCGTTGATAGCTCTGTTGGCATTGAAAAGTGTGTTGAGTGCATTTGTCGTTTTGCCGGAACATAAGAACTTGTGCTCATAGGATATTGCACGTGCCTTTTCGGCAAATTTTGCCGTTGACTGCGTCAAAAATCCTTGCAATACGACATATTCCTGCGGATTTTTTCCTTGTCATCGACAAAATTACGCTCGAAAATCCCCGCGTAAATCATATGAACACAAGTTCTGAAAAACGTTATATCCCAAAGGCATGGAAAAGCTGTGCCTTTGGGATATTTTTTGTTTGATGCTGTTCTTTTGAATTTTCCCGTTTCGATTCAGACCGGTTTTATTTACTCCGCCTCATACCGGAATCACACAAAAAGCCGGTAAAAAGCGGACGCCTTCTCAATAAATCCGTTCGATTCCTCAAGTTCCCGATTTTGTACACAATCTTTTTGTTTTTATTATATTTCCTTTACTTGATTGCGTCGGGTTATTATACAGCTTTCCGCTGTACGAATATCACTGCAGTCGGACTCTTATAAATTGATGTCGGGAATACCCGCAAACCCTGCCGCAAGATCCTCGTCGGTGGGGATATAGTCGGACATTGTTCCGTCATTGTATGCCTGATATGCGTACATATCAAAGTAACCCGTGCCCGTGAGTCCGAAGAAGATGACCTTTTTCTCGCCCGTTTCCCTGCACTTTAACGCCTCATCAATCGCAGCCTTTATGGCATGGCTGCTTTCGGGTGCGGGAAGAATTCCCTCAACCCTCGCAAATTTCTCGGCTGCGGAGAATACCGCCGTCTGCTCGACGGAAACGGCTTCCATGAGCTTATCATCGTAAAGCTGCGAAAGGATCGAACTCATTCCGTGATAACGCAGACCTCCCGCGTGATTTGGCGACGGAATGAATCCGCTGCCGAGAGTGTACATTTTCGCGAGAGGGCATACCATTCCCGTATCGCAGAAATCATAAGCGAATTTTCCTCTTGTAAGACTCGGACAGGACGCGGGTTCTACGGCGATGAATCTGTAATCCGCCTCGCCGCGGAGCTTCTCTCCCATAAAAGGAGAAATAAGCCCTCCGAGATTGGAGCCGCCGCCCGCACAGCCGATGATAACATCGGGCTTTACGCCTATTTTGTCAAACGCGATCTTTGATTCCAGACCGATGATCGACTGATGGAGCAG
>CAZCUQ010000095.1:0-7011 GCA_964501705.1 uncultured Ruminococcus sp.
CGCCTGACATGGTTCACGGTGTTCTGTTGCACAGGGCCCGCACACCTATATATCGGAATACCTTGTGATGAAAATATTATACCACATCCCAACGGAAATTGCAACAACATTTTTTGATTTTATGGATTATGTACATTTTTAATCAATTATTTTGTAAAAATCATACAATTTTTACAACAATGAAATTTTTTTACAATTTTTATAAATTTATAAATAAATTGTAACTCTTAAAGATTTTTGAGATTTTTTATTTTCTTTTTCTTCGCATATTATTCTAACTGCTGCATATAATAATACCGTAGATTGTACAAAATACATTTAACAGCCAAAATAATATCATTAAAAATTGTACAAAGTGCCAAAAGTTGATGATATGGGAAAAAATTTCTTAAAACCTCTTGTAATTTTCTTGTCATTGGTTTATAATATAATAAAGGTTGATTGTGAGCTTTTCTGAAAGGAGGAGTCGGTATGAATAACGAACAGACTATGACGTTTTCTGTCTGCGAAGACAGGGCGGGTGAAATGAAAAAAAATCTTACCGTTATCTACGACGCTCTCCGTGAAAAAGGCTATAATCCCGTCAACCAGATAGTAGGATATATCCTCTCCGAGGATCCGACCTACATAACCACTTATAACAACGCAAGAAGCCTGATACGTCATATTGACCGCGATGAGCTTTTGCAGGAACTCGTTAAATCTTATCTCGGCGAGTAAATTTTTCACGGGATATATCCCTTTCTTTGAGGTACAATGTTATTGTGCGAGAGCATAATTTTAACGGAGGAACTCATTATGAAAGGAAAAAAATTACTTGCTGTTTTGTTTTCCGCTTTTTTCGCGGCGTGCGTTGCAGGTATCGGTGTCCTTGCGCTTGACTGCGCCAGGATAGGCTACGGTCAGGGAAGAAACGTCAACGACTGCAACGTCCCATACGGCGCTTCGGATTTTAATGAAAAATACGGAAAATATAATGCTTACGCCTATGACCCCGACTGTGAGGGAAAGAAAATAGTTCTTTCTTTCGATCAGGGCTATGAAAACGGATATACCTCAAAAATCCTTGATACGCTTAAAGAAAAAAACGTTAAAGCGGTGTTCTTCCTCACGGGAGACTACGCGAAAAAGGAAACGGAGCTTGTCCGCCGAATGATAGCCGAAGGGCATATTATAGGTAATCACGGTATGAAGCACTATTCTCTTCCGACTCTCAGCCGCGATGATATGATCAAGGAAATATCATCGCTCCATGAGTTTGTTAAGGATTCATACGGATATGAAATGACGCTTTTCCGCCCTCCCTGCGGAGAATTTTCCGAGGAAGCACTCGATGTTATTAATTCCCTCGGATATAAAACAATGCTCTGGAGTTTCGCATATGCAGACTGGGACGTCAATAACCAGCCGGAAAGAAATGCGGCTCTTGAAAGAGTAACGGGAGCGGCTCATGACGGCGCGTTCTATCTCCTGCACAGTGTTTCGGAGACTAACTGTGAGATTCTCCCCTCTGTCATTGATACCTTGAGAAGCGAGGGCTATGAATTTTCACTCCCATTAATTTCGTCAGATTCTTAATTTTTGCTTTGTCAAAAATTATGATTCCTTTTTGAATTTGCTGATGCAGACAGCGAATTCTTTGCTGCACGGTTGCCGTGCCTCCTTGTCTTATCTTATTTTGCGAATCGGCGCTAAACGGTTCGCATTTTTTTTTGCAAAAAAAACAAATGGCAGGAAATACTCTCCTGTCATTTGTTTTTCTTTATTGTTTTAAGATTTTTTCCGCGTTTGATATCCTTTCGGCAGTCGGCGGACATATGTTTTCAAGCTCATACTTTATTCCGAGATTATCCCACTTATATTTTCCGAGAGTATGATACGGCAGGATCTCGACTCGCTTTACATTGCGGAGAGTGTCCAAAAATTCACGAAGAGCATACAGATCCTCGTCAAAATCGGAATATTCGGGAACAAGCACGTATCTTATCCACACAGGCTTGTTTATTTCGTCAAGAAATCCTGCCATGTCGAGGATATTTGCGTTATCCGCTCCCGTGATTCTTTTATGCCTTTCGGGATTTATCTCTTTGATATCAAGAAGCAGAAGATCGGTATATTTCATAAGCTCTTTAAATTTCCCGAAAAAAGGCGCATCTCTCGTAAACGGCTGACCTGCGGTATCTATGCAGGTCGTTTCGCCGTTTTCCTTTACTATCTTGAAAAGCTCCGTGAGAAAATCAATTTGCAGAAGAGGTTCTCCCCCGCTTACCGTAATTCCGCCGCCGTTTTTGCGGTAGCTCCTGTAAGGTCTTGTTTTCTCGTATGCTTCCTCCGCGGTCATTTCATTGCCCTTAAACGCCCATGTATCGGGATTATGGCAATATTTGCAGCGGAAATTGCAGCCGCCCGTGAAGAAAATATATCTTACTCCCTCGCCGTCGGCTGCTCCGAAGTTTTCGGCGGAATGGATAATTCCTTTAGTCATCTTTCCTCTTTCGCGGATACTTAACGTATCCAAATTAATTACATCACGCTGTGGCAGGTTCTTGCGATAACGTCAAGCTGCTGCTCTCTTGTCAGGTCGATGAATTTTACCGCATATCCCGAAACTCTTACGGTAAAGTTTGCGTATTCTTCCTTTTCGGGGTGATTCATCGCGTCCACAAGCTTTTCCTTGCCGAAAATGTTGACGTTCAGATGATGCGCACCCTTTTCAAAATATCCGTCAAGAACGTTTACGAGATTACCAGCTCTTTCCTCGTCGCTGTGTCCGAGAGCGTCGGGAGATATCGTCTGGGTGTTGGAAATGCCGTCAAGAGCAAATTCATACGGAAGCTTCGCGACAGAATTAAGCGAAGCCAGAAGCCCGTCCCTTTCCGCGCCGTAGCATGGATTTGCTCCCGGAGCAAGAGGCTCGCCGCCTTTTCTTCCGTCCGGAAGAGAACCCGTAGCCTTGCCGTATACGACATTTGACGTGATCGTGAGAATGGAAGTGGTAGCCTCCGCCTCACGGTAAACGTGGCACTGCTTTATTTTATGAAGAAAAGTTTTTAAAAGCCATACCGCGATATCGTCGGCTCGGTCATCATCGTTTCCGTAGCGCGGGAAATCTCCCTCGATCTTATAGTCAACAACGATTCCCGTTTCGTCTCTTACAGCTTTCACCTTGGCATATTTTATCGCGGAAAGAGAATCCACCACATGGGAGAATCCCGCTATACCCGTTGCGAACGTTCTTTTTACGTTTGTATCTATGAGAGCCATCTGAGCGCTCTCGTAGTAATACTTGTCGTGCATATAATGAATGAGATTCAAAGTATGAACATATACACTCGCAAGCCATGACATCATAGCGTCATATTTTTCCATAACATCGTCATAATCAAGATATTCCGACATTACGGGAACGAATTTCGGTCCGACCTGAACATGAGTCTTTTCATCGATACCGCCGTTTATTGCATACAAAAGGCACTTTGCGAGATTTGCCCTCGCTCCGAAGAACTGCATTTCTTTTCCTGTCTGCGTAGCGGAAACACAGCAGCATATCGCATAGTCGTCTCCCCATGTGACGCGCATAACGTCATCATTTTCATACTGAACAGAACTTGTGGTGACGGAGATCTTTGCGGCATATTTCTTGAAGCCCGAAGGAAGTCTGCCGGAATACAATACCGTGAGATTCGGTTCGGGAGAAGGTCCCATATTTTCAAGAGTATGCAAAAATCTGAAATCGTTCTTTGTAACGAGAGAACGTCCGTCTATGCCCATTCCCGCAACGCTGAGCGTAGCCCATACGGGGTCGCCCGAAAAAAGCTCGTTGTATGAGGGAACTCTCGCGAATTTCACCATGCGGAATTTCATGACCATATGGTCGATAAGCTCCTGCGCTTCCTTTTCGGTGAGAGTGCCTCTTTTTATATCTCTTTCGATATAGATATCAAGGAAAGCGGAAATTCTTCCCACCGACATAGCGGCGCCGTTCTGAGTCTTTATTGCCGCGAGATATCCGAAATATGTCCACTGGCAAGCCTCGCGCGCATTTTTCGCGGGTTTTGAGATATCGAATCCATAGAGAGCCGCCATTTCCCTCATACCTTTAAGAGCTTTTATCTGCTCGGCGATTTCTTCGCGGAGACGAATTATCTCATCTCTCATTTTGCCGTTTCCGCAGAATTTAAGATCCTCGGTTTTCTTTTCAACGAGGAAATCTATTCCGTAAAGCGCGATCCTGCGGTAATCTCCAACGATCCTTCCCCTGCCGTATGTATCGGGAAGACCCGTAATTATTTTATTTTTTCTCGCCGTTCTCATTTCAGGGGTATACGCGTCAAAAACCGCCTGATTATGCGTTTTGTGATACACGGTAAATATCTTGTGGATTTCGGGGTCGGGAGTGTAGCCGTAATTTATGCAGGCTTCCTCCGCCATTTTTATTCCGCCGAAAGGCATAAAAGCGCGTTTCAGAGGCTTGTCCGTCTGAAGTCCCACGATCTTTTCAAGCTCTTTCATACTCTCATCAATGTATCCCGGAGCGTGTGAGGTAAGTCCCGAAACTATTTTCGTATCCATATCGAGAACTCCGCCCTTTGCGCGTTCTTCTTTCTGCAGCTCCGAGAGTTTTCCCCAAAGCTTTTCGGTAGCCTCCGAAGCGTCCTCAAGGAAGCTTTCATCTCCGTCATAGGGAGTGTAATTATTTTGAATAAAGTCTCTTGTATCGACCTCGTCCTGCCATTTTGTACCCTTAAACCCCTGCCATTCTTCAAATCTGCAATTCATATGAATCCTCCTGATTTTTTCAATTTTTAACATTTTTTATCTGTTGATAATTATTATCAACAGCTAATTTATTTTACATATGGATTATAACATATATTTAAATATAAGTCAATATTTATTTTATATATTTTATCATGTAATTTTTCCCGCCCTGTACTGTCTCTCTTTTACATGGTTTGAACAGACTTTCCCGGAAACCGGCGGCGCGTCTGCCGGTTTCCGGGAAAGTCTGTTCACTTCATGTTGGATTTCACAGATTTTTTATTGCCTGTTTATTGTCAACTTCAAGTAAGTATTCATAATGCTTTGATTCGGTTTTGGAGTTTCCTGCGGCAGCTCATTAAAGAGATAAACTTTCGGCGTCTGAAAAATAACCCAAAAAAATATTTTATTTCTACTACCGCAAAAGCAAAAAATATGGTATAATGTATATATTAAAATATTGATAAGGAGGATGAATATGGATAAGAAGCTTATCTGTACTTCCGAAATTAACGGAAAGCCCGATTACGAAAGCGAGATAATCGGCATTATCAAAGGAAATTATTCCCCGAAGGCTATGCTGAAAAAGCTGGACGATTATCACGGCAGCGATATTGCCGATGTTATCGAAATGCTGAACACTCAGGAAAGGAAAAAGCTTTTCTGCGTCTGCGAGGTTACTATGCTCGCGGAAGCCTTCGAGCATCTCGATGAGAACACGGCAGGCGTTTATCTTACCGAGCTTAGCTGTAAAAAAGCCGCCGATGTGATTGCCGAACTTGAAACCGATACCGCTGTGGATTTCCTCCGCGCCGTCCCTAAAGAAAGGCGGGAAATGATCCTTGAACTTATCGATACCGACATCAAAAAAGAGATAAATCTTACCGCTTCCTTTGATGAGGATGAGATCGGAAGCAAAATTACTGCAAATTGCATAATTATCCGGGATACTCTTACCGTTAAAGAGGCTATGAACGAACTTGTCAGACAAGCTGAGGAAAATGACAACATATCTACGCTGTTTATCGTGGACGGCTCGGAATGCTTCTGCGGAGCAATCGACCTTAAGGATCTTATTACCGCAAGGAGCAATGTCCCGTTGGAAAGCCTTATCACGGCATCCTTTCCTTATGTTTACGCAAACGAATCCATCGATGACTGTATCGAACAGCTTAAAGACTACTCCGAGGATCTGATTCCCGTACTGGACAGCGGCAACAAGCTTCTCGGCGTTATTACCGCGCAGAGTGTCATTGAAGTAGTGGATGACGAAATGGGCGAAGATTATGCCAAGCTCGCGGGTCTTACCGCTGAGGAGGATCTGAATGAACCTCTTAAGCAAAGTATGATAAAACGTTTGCCGTGGCTGCTTGCACTGTTGGTACTGGGACTTCTTGTCTCCGGAGTAGTGGGTGCGTTTGAGAAGGTCGTTGCTCAGCTTACGATTATTATGGCGTTCCAGTCGCTGATACTCGATATGTCGGGTAATGCGGGTACTCAGTCGCTGGCTGTAACTATCCGTGTGCTTATGGACGAAAATCTTACCAAAACACAGAAGCTAAAGC
Organism: uncultured Ruminococcus sp.; assembly: GCA_964501705.1. Classification (GTDB taxonomy): domain Bacteria; phylum Bacillota; class Clostridia; order Oscillospirales; family Ruminococcaceae; genus RGIG4694. Next base: position 6,327 of record CAZCUQ010000095.1, read on the forward strand.
TTGTCGTTAAGGAAATGCGGGTGGGATTTTTTAACGGACTCATTCTCGGAGTGCTGTCTTTTGCGCTGGTGGGGGTGTATATTATGCTGATTAAGCATAAGGAAGCGCTGTTCTCCTTTGCGGTTTCGGGATGTATCGGGATTTCTCTTATTCTTGCGATGCTTATTTCAAGTGCGGTAGGGACGCTTATACCGCTGTTTTTCAAGAAGATAAACGTAGACCCTGCGGTGGCGTCTGGACCCCTTATCACCACGGTAAACGACCTTGTGGCAGTCGTGACCTATTACGGTACGAGCTGGGTTTTACTGCTTAATGTGCTGAAGCTTGCCTGAGACGCAATATATCCGAATATGACAGGGATGAACGGACGCGTCAGCGGCGAAAATGAAAATTGTTTCCCGTTTCGGCGGGAACACGCCGCGTTTCGGATATTTCAACATTTCATTTTACAAATTCATATTCAAACAGAACGGGGACAATTTCAGAATTGTAATAGTCCTTTACAAGATGTTTCAAGTGGATTTCATGACGGTCTACTCCAAGGACGATGTGCGATTCACCTTTAAAAACGGGACAGAGATTAAGGCATAAGGGCAAAAAGATACTCCTCACTGCACAGAAATGTGCGGCGAGGAGGTTTGCATTGCAGCATATACGACAGGCTGTTTGTTTCGTCACAACAAAT
>CAZCUQ010000096.1:0-6984 GCA_964501705.1 uncultured Ruminococcus sp.
TTTCTTTTGTTCTACACACAAATGATTTTTTCTTATCTCTTGTTCACGGCAGCACCTTAGTGCTGCGTTTTTTTTACTCTTTTTTTTAATTTCACTTGATTAATTCAGAAACTTATGGTAAAATAAAATATATACTAATCATTACACGGAGGTCTTTTATTTTGGAAACAATTAAGAAAAAATTCTACATTACAACGCCAATATATTATCCGTCGGGAAATCCGCATATAGGTCACTGCTATACGACGGTCGCCTGCGATACCATAGCGCGTTTCAAACGTTTTCAGGGATATGACGTGATGTTACTCACGGGAACTGACGAGCACGGCGCGAAAATTCAGCAAAACGCCGAAAAGGAAGGAATGTCCCCGAAAGAATACGTTGACGGAATAGTCGAAAACTTCAAAAAACTCTGGAGTTTCATGAACGTAAAATATGACAGATATATCCGCACTACGGACGAATGTCACGTAAAGACCGTGCAGAATATCCTCACAAAGCTAAAGGACAAGGGATATATTTACAAAGCCTCCTATAAGGGCAAATACTGCGTTCCCTGCGAGAGCTTCTGGACGGATACTCAGCTCGTTGACGGCAAATGCCCCGACTGCGGCAGAGAAGTTATCGATTCGGAGGAAGAAGCATACTTCCTTAAGCTCTCCGACTTCACCGACAGGATCATTGAGCTTTTGAAAAGCGGAAACTATCTCTACCCCGAAACAAGAATAAACGAGATGATAAACAATTTCGTAAAAGACGGACTTGAAGACCTTTGTATCTCAAGAACCTCCGTAAAATGGGGAATTCCTTTTCCGTTTGATGAAAAGCACACCGTTTACGTATGGGTCGACGCGCTTATAAACTATGTCAGCGCTCTCGGATATGAAAACGATGAATACAACGATTTTGAAAAATACTGGCCCGCCGATCTTCACATGACGGCAAAGGAGATCGTGCGCTTCCACTCGATCGTATGGCCCGCAATTCTGATGATGTTGGATATTCCTCTGCCGAAAAAACTGTACGGTCACGGCTGGATAAACTTCAACGGACAGAAAATGTCCAAATCCCTCGGCAACGTGATAGATCCGTTCATACTCGGTGAGCGCTACGGCGTGGACTCGGTGCGCTATCAGATGCTCCGCGATATGCCCTATGGCGGCGACTCGAATTTCTCCAACGAGATTATGATTAACCGCATTAATTCCGATCTTGCGAACGATCTCGGAAATCTTGTTTCGAGAACCGTCGCCATGGTCGTGAAATATTTTGACGGAACCCTTATTCCCGAAAGGGAAGCCATTCCCGAACAGGACGAGGAGCTTATCTCCATGGCTTCCGCGCTCTGCGGAAAAGTCAGTGCGCTTGTGGACGAGGTCAAGCTTAATCTTTGTCTGGAGGAAATTTTCAAGGTCGTTTCAAGAGCGAATAAATACATTGACGAGACAGCTCCGTGGGTACTCGGAAAGGACGCTTCAAAGAGAGCGCGTCTTGCATCGGTGCTGTATAATCTTCTTGAAACAATAAGGATATGCGCAGTTCTTCTTAAAAGCTTCATGCCATCGACCATGCTCGAGGTGCTTCGTCAGGCGGGAGTGTCGGACGAACTTGTCACATATGAGAACGCGGGGCGTTTCGGCGTTCTTCCCGCCGATGTGACCGTCAGCAAGGGCGACATTATCTTTCCGAGAATAGACATAGACAAGGAAATAGACTGGCTGAATTCTCATCTTTGCGGGAGTGCGGCGGAAAAGTCTGAATCCGACGATACGGACAAGGCAAATCTCAAACCTGTCGGAGAAACCATTGCCGTCGAGGACTTCGGAAAAATCGATCTGCGCGTGGCAAAAGTCCTTTCATGCGAAAAGATCCCGAAAGCGAAGAAACTCTTAAAGCTTATTCTCGACGATGGCTTCGGCGAAAGGCAGATTGTTTCGGGAATAGCCAAATGGTATTCTCCCGAAGACCTTATCGGAAAAAAGGTGATTGTTGTGGCAAATCTTACACCCGCGATGTTATGCGGGGTCGAATCACAGGGAATGATAGTCGCCGCCGATGTCGGAGAGGACGCAAGAGTGATCTTCGCGGACGACTCCATTCCGTGCGGAAGCAAGCTGAGATAAACGGAGGAATATTGAATGAATACCGTCAAAACAGAAAAAAAAGCTTTCACAGCGGGAATAGTTCTCGGAATAATCGGGACGATATTTTCCTTTTTGGTTCCGGGAGTTACCTACGGCACATCTATTCCGGGGCTTGTATTATCCGTAAAAAAATCCTCGGAAAGGAAAACCACCTGTGCTTTTGTGCTTAACATTACCGCGCTTTCTCTTGCCTGTGCGAATTCGGCGCTTGCGGTATGTATTACCATGCGGGGATTTTTCAAAAAGCACACGGGACAATTCTGACATTCCTGCAGGATACTTTTATTGTTTTTTTCGGACAATTTCAAGTATGTTATCATCTGATGTCTGATGTTTGTCTTATCGGATTTACGGATAACTTCAAGATGCTTCATATATGTTGTTTTTACACAGCTCCAAGGGTGCGGCGGGAAACTGAAGGGGAGAGGAATTTTTTTCCTCTCCCCTTTAGTTTCCCCTCGTGTTCTTACCCGGACTTAACAGGGTGAGGTTATTCATTCCGACAGAGGAAAACAGCAAAAAAAATAACAAGCGGTTCCGCGCCGATTTTCACATATGAGACAAAAGGTGAATATAATGAAATATCCGCCGCGGAGTATACGCGGCGGAGCAGTATGAAAGGATAGGTATAAAAATGGGCATTAATTTTGTAAATAAAACTCTGTCGGAGGACAGAATATCCTGCGGGGAATCGTTTGATATAACTCTTTCTCTGAACGCTTCTCCCGATATAACGGAAAATCCCGTCGATATCGTTCTGATGCTTGACAGATCGGAGAGTATGGCAGGCTCGCCTCTCGCCAATATGAAAAACGGCGCGGAAAAGTTTATTGAAATAATAAGCTCCGCAACGGGCGGCGGAACGGAGCTTCAGGGCGGAACACGCATAGGTATCGTAAGCTTTGCAAGCACGGCAAGAGCGGATACGGCTCTTATTACGAATGTTTCCGAACTTGAATCCGCCGTAAATGCCATTAACGCGGGCGGATATACCAATCACCGTGCGGCATTTGAAACGGCGCTCGATCTGTTCGACCTGAATTCGACAAATCAGAAAGCCGCGGTGCTTTTCACCGACGGCTTCACGACTGCGGGCGGAAATGCCGATTCTGCGGCGGCGGCTCTCAGAAATGCGGGCGTTTCCGTGTATGTTATCGGTCTTACGGGCGACGGCGGAATAGATGAGGCTGCATTAAATCGCTGGGCTTCAAAGCCTTCGTCGGCATACGTTGAGATAACTCCCGATGATGAACAGCTTGAAAAACTCTTTGAAGATCTCGCTAAAAATATCAGCAGGACAGGAGCCAGCGAAATAGTTGTGACCGACCGTATTTCCTCCTGCTTCCGAGTGATCTCCGTGATGTCTCCCACATCGGGAACAGCGTCTATCGTTGACGCCAATACGGTAATTTGGAATATTTCCGAGCTTGGAGTGACGGAAAACGAAACTGCCGAGCTTCAGTTTACCGTGCTTCATATCGGTGACTGCAGCGGCAGCGTAAGCCCCAATGAAAGCGTGGATTATTCCGACTCACAGGGCAATGCCGTTACTTTCCCCGTTCCTCTTATCGAGATCGACTGCGGAGGAACCGTTATCGTGGACGGCTGCCCCGACCCCGCAGAGGTAACTGTGAACGGCTGCGAGGACAGCGTTGAAATAGACGCCGGCGAGATCGAGCTTTCTTCCGTTGGAAGAATTGTAAAGCTTGACGTTGTTCTGCGAGACGTCTGCCCCGGAAAAAGGGTTGCTCTTGCTGTTATTCTCACAGAAGCGGGCGAAGACGGCAGTGAAACGAACAGAGGCGTTAAAATGCTGACTGTTCCCGCTCAGGCGGGCGAGCTCTGCCGCGATATCAATATTCGCTGCATTAATTTTGTCGTTCCCGACGATCTTACTCCCGATGTGCCTGCCTGCGCCGAAAGAACCTATCGCGCAAGAGTCATGGCAAACTATATCGATTCGGATTTTGTCTGCTGCGAAAACGCGTAATCTCCGATATTGACCTGAACCGAAACAATAAAGACCGCTCCCCGCAGATCAAAAACTGCGGGGAGCGGTTATTTTACAGCTTTAAAAGAAAACGTTAAAACGGGAGAATTTTCGTTTTCGATAAAAAAAACTATTGCAAATAAAATAATAATGTGATATAATACCCTTGTAACCTAATTTATGAAAGGAAAATAAAAATGTCAGATACAGGAACCTATGAATCCCCTTTCTGCACCCGATACGCAAGCAGAGAAATGCAGTATATCTTCTCTGCGGATAAAAAATTTACTACCTGGAGACGACTCTGGACAGCTCTCGCAAGAGCCGAAATGAAACTCGGTCTGCCGATCACCGAGGAACAGGTGTCGGAACTTGAAAATAATATAAATAATATCGACTATAAGGCTGCCGCCGAAAGAGAAAAACTCGTCCGCCATGACGTTATGAGCCACGTTTACGCTTACGGTCTTGTGTGTCCTAAGGCAAAGGGAATAATCCATCTCGGAGCAACCTCCTGCTATGTCGGAGACAATACCGATATCATTATTATGAGAGACGCTCTTGCGCTCGTAAAGAAAAAACTTGTGACCGTGCTGTCGCAGCTTTCCTCATTCGCGGACGAATATAAGGATATGCCCTGCCTCGCATATACTCATTTGCAGCCCGCACAGCTTACCACAGTCGGAAAGAGAGCTTCTCTCTGGCTGAACGAATTCTTAATGGATTATGAAGAGGTCGATTACCGCATGAATTCCCTAAAGCTTCTCGGTTCAAAGGGTACGACGGGTACGCAGGCTTCTTTTATGGAACTTTTCGACGGCGACAGCAAAAAGGTCAGGGAGCTTGAAAAAATGATATGCGAGGAAATGGGATTTTCCTCCGCTTATCCCGTTTCGGGTCAGACTTATTCGAGAAAAGTGGATTCCTACGTACTCAAAACTCTCGGAGGAATCGCCGAGTCCGCTATGAAATTCGCAAACGATCTCCGTATTCTCCAAAACTTTAAGGAAATGGAAGAACCGTTTGAAAAAAATCAGATAGGCTCGTCGGCAATGCCGTATAAGCGAAACCCCATGAGATCGGAAAGAATATGCGCTCTTTCGCGCTACCTTATGTCTGATACGTTAAACCCCGCGTTTACGACAGGAACACAGTGGTTTGAAAGAACTCTCGACGACAGCGCAAACAAGAGAATTTCCATGGCGGAGGGCTTCCTTGCGGCGGATGCAATCCTGAATATCCTCATAAACGTAACGTCGGGACTTGTGGTCTATCCTAAGCTGATAAGACAAAGAGTAATGAAGGAACTTCCTTTCATGGCTTCGGAAAATATCATGATGGACGCTGTGAAAAAAGGAGGAGACAGACAGGCTCTTCATGAAAAAATACGCGAATATTCCATGCTTGCGGGCAAACGCGTAAAAGAAGACGGTCTTGACAATAATCTTATAGATCTTATTCTCGCGGACGAATCCTTCGGTCTGGAGCGCGGGGATATTGAAAATATCCTTGTTCCCGAAAATTATACGGGAAGAAGCGCCGAACAAGTAACGGAATTTCTCGATGGATATATCCGACCCATTCTTCGTGAAAATCCCGAAAGCACTCACATGAAAGCGGAAATTTCCGTTTGACAATGAAAGGAAAGCATTATGGACGAAAACAACAATAACGATTTTGTCAGCCTTGAAAAAAAACAGCAGGAACAGAATCCCGCTTCTGAAGCGGAAAACGGGTTCTATACTCCACCAAATGGCAGTCAGGCGTACAACAACAGCCGGGACGTAAATAATCAAAGCCAAGGCTATTACGGCAATCAGAGCTGTAACGCAAACGGCGCGAATTCTCAGGGAAGAGTGCCTTATGGTCAGCCGAATCTCCGGGAATCGGATTATCAGTATTATAATCAGAATAATGGAGGTCCCCGGCCTTATCAGAACGACGGACAACAGCCGTATCCGTATAACGGAGCGCAGTCCTATCAGAACAGCGGAGTACAGCCGTATCCGTATAACGGAAATCCATACTACAATCCCTACAACGACCCGTATGCCGGCTATGGCGGAAACAACTCGCAGGGACTTGCCATAGGCTCGCTGGTATGCGGGATAGTCGGGCTTTTTACGTTTCTGCTCGGCTGGATATTTCCTGTGCTGTTCATTCTGCCTATCGTTGCCGTTATTCTCGGTATAGTACACAAATCGAAGCACTTGCCTAACGGGAAAGGGTTATCCACCGCAGGCATCGTAATGGGGATCATCGGGACGATCCTTCCTATAATTTTTCTGGTTGCCGCAGTTGCCAATCTTCCCGAAATGATGGAGTACATCGAAGACATCGATCCATCGGCGTATGAGGAATTCTATGACGAATATGCCGAAGATTATCCCGAATTCTTTTCCTCGGGTTTTTTAGATTAAGGGATGCGTATACTTTTCCGGTCGTGCCGGGATCTCAGGTTTTTCATTCTCTGCCCGCGCAAACGAGCGGAAATTAAAGGGAGCGGAATTTTTTTCCGCTCCCTTTAATTTCTTCCGAAATCAAGACTCCATGTCTGATACAATTTAACGCAGCCTGAGAAGGGAGCGTGTTTCACTGTCAAGGGTGTGGGTTTTAAGAGTAGGAGTGTGGGTTTTGAATCGTAGTTCATCCATCCGGGCGTTGCCCATGAATGTCCGGACCATGATTTGTTTGCCCTTGAGTAAATCCAATTCTCGTCCCCTCCGAAAAACGGGCGTGAAAAAAGCGCCTGTTTCCAGACGCTTTCAAAAATCGTGTTTGGGTTTCCAATCCGTCAGATATAAATCCTTATTCTAATCTTTTCCTATCAGTTTATTCGTTATTTTTGTT
>CAZCUQ010000097.1:0-6966 GCA_964501705.1 uncultured Ruminococcus sp.
CTTCGAACGAAGTGCTCTTGATTTTATATTCGAGAACCTTTTCGCGCATCTGAATTCCGCTTATCACAGCCTGACCGTCAATATCTATTTCGCTGACGTAATTTCCGTCGGTATATCCCGTTACTTTTATCCAGTTTTCGGGATCATCCGAAAGAGTGATTCCAAGGTAATTTTCAAGTTTATTTTTAATTTCATCTTCCGTAAAGATTTTTTCCACGCCGTAATTCGGGTCGTACTGACAGTCAAACGGACACTCTTTTGAAACAAGGTAAGGAACCTTATCTCCGCCCCAGACAGTAACGGCGTCCGCAGTGTAGCCCGATGTGGAAGCTGTATAAACGGTCTGAGCGGTACGGCCGTTATAATAACAGCACTGACCCCATACAGACGAAACAGCCTCTTTGATTCTGTCGGGAACATCCTCCTTGATAAGCACCGAAGCGGTCAATCCTCTGTCCGAATGATATCTCAAATAAGAATACGCCGCGACAGCCTGAGCTTTGAGAGCCTCCATATTAAAGGATGGGGACATTTCATTTGTCACTATCATGCAGACAAGCTCGTAAGCGTCATATTCGCCGATCTCTCCGTTGGCTTTTACGGTAAAGGATTCGCCGCAGCCGTTTTCATCGAATGAAGCGTATGAATCATATCCGTTCTCACTGCTTTTTATAACATCATCGAAAGAAGCCATAGGCGCTGTTTCGGGGAAAGGCGCTGATTTTTTCGTTTTTTCCGCGGAAGGGACATTTCCGGTATTAATATCATCGGCGGAAATTCCCGATCCGTTTGTTTTTATTTCATCCGCGGAAACGCTTTCGGCAAAATCGGAGCTGCCGTCATTATCCGACTTTATTGTTGAAGAGACGGGAGTAACGGATATTTCGCCGCTTTTTCCCGAAGAGTTTTCCGCCGAGACATTAACATAATCGTTTACATCATCTTCTTCGGGGAAAATAAGGTCAAGCTCTTCATCGGAGAAACCGCTGTAAGAGTAACTGTTTTCATTATAATTCTCGTCAACGACCTCGTCTTCTCCGACATTCATAAGGAGCATTTCCTCAGGCGAAGGCGAAAACGAAGGAACCTTCATAATAAGGGGAGCCTTGGGAGCAGACGGAGTATCATCGGCTGTTTCCGCTGCGGCAAGGGTTTTTTCGGAAGATATTTCGATATTTTTTTCGGGAGTTTCGTCTTTCTTTTCAGCGGTCTCTTCGGTATAGCAGTATCCCGCACCGATATCCTCTTCACTGACGCTGCCCGCCATGCAGAATGAAAAGGTGTAGAACATACCGACTGCAAGCAGAGCGGCTATGCCGTTAAGAATAATTTTCAGCTTCATTTTTTAACAGAATCCTTTCACGGGCTTGCAGAAATTTCTTCCGCACGGAAAAATCCGCGTATCACGAAAGAAACAGCCCTTTTACAGATTGCGCGCCGAAATTCGGGAGCGCGTTTTTCCGGCGGCGGATATGTCTTTTTTTTGCCGCCCGTGCAGATCATCCCGCCTCGTAGGAGCCCCCGTGATATTTATAATAGATCGCGGGCCATTTGGGGTTGGGATTGGTTTGCAGCTTTGTTCTGTCGATACTTTCTTCTGTTTCGTCTTTGCGAAGTCTTCTTGCGACGATAACGTGTCTCGCGTCGTCCCACTCGGTGGAGCAGGTGGAGAGCGTGACGAATTTATCTCCTTCTTTAACGTCAACGCCCGTTATTATTTGACTGCGCTCGGTTATTTCCTTGATAAAATTCTCATATGTGTAATCATCCCCGAAATCGATATAGTTCCAGTAATCGAACAAATTGCCGTCATCGGATTCGGGAATACTGTTTGTAACGAAGGAAGATATGATAACATAAGTTCCCTCTTCATAGTTGTTGCTGAAATATATAAACGGATTTTCCGCCCAGTAACTCAGATCGTAGCGGTAATAATCCATATTTCCGAACATTGTTCCGTCCTTTTGATTATGGCTGTAAAGGATAATATTGTCTGACATGAGGTCGGGGTAGTCGTTTACGTTACTCTTGTAATCGGCGAAGCAGGTTCCGCACTGGCGGACATTTCCGTAAAGGTTGTGCGTCAGGTAATAATCGTTGTCCGAATACTGAACGACAGGTTCGGATATTGCTCCGGGGATTCGCACGTACCCCACAACATCGGGATTTATTTCCAGAAACTGCACTGCCATATTTGTTAGGACAAGCGGCTCACGGACGGTTTCCGTTTCGGGGGACGTTTCTTCGGGATCATCGGACGCGGCGGGAAGAGTTTCCGCAGGAGCTTCTGTTTCGGGATGAATAACGTTATATTCAATGGAGTTGTTGACGATATTTTCAACAGTATCCTGAATTTTTATTGCTTCAAAATAATGTATTGCCGTCACCGCGAGAATCGCCACGCAGACGATAAGGACTGTTCCTGCGGCAATAACCGCCGTATTCGGTTTACGAGCCGTATCTTTTTCGGGCGGTGCGGACTTGAATCTTGCGGCTTTCGGCGCGGATTTCTTTTTCCCGCCGTAAAGTTCGTTATATTCATTGAGATCCATACGGTTATCCACATCGATATGGATTTTTTTTGCCCTGTCTTTTTCTTTGGACATAAAAAGTTCCGCTCCGATCTGCCGCCGTGCGGCTGTTAAAGATTCTTTTTATATATAAATTATATACGAAATAAGCTTGTTTATTCCTGTAGGGGAATTTATGCCGCGGAAGATTCCCGCTGTTCCTCGCCGCCTGCCTGTCCCGTATCGGGGACGCTCTGCGCGGAGGCGGAAGCTGCCTGTTCCGTATTCGGGGCGCTTTGCGCTGTGGCGGAAGATGCCTGTCCCGAGTCGGAGCTTGCCTGTCCCGAATCCGAACCGCCCGTATCCTGAGGAGTAGTTTCCGAATATGTTGTTGACGGCGCGGTGGGTATACTTCCCGTATACGGCGTGGTACGGTATGTTGTCGTAGTTGTCGCTGCCGACGTTTCGGAAGATGTTTCCGCAGCGGTTTCGGTTGTTGTTTCGGTTGTTGTTTCGGTTGTTGTTTCGGTTGTTGTCACAACGGTTTCCGATATTTCCTCTTCCGTATCGGGAGGTGAGGTTTCTTCGGGAACGGTTTCGGTAATAGTTTTTTCCGAAGCTTTTTCGGTTGTGGTATTTTTCTTTTTCTTCTTTGTTGTTTTTTCTGCGGTTTCCCTTTCAGTCACAGACTTTTCGGTAACGGTTGCCGCAGTTGTTTCGGGTTCTGTCGTTGTCGCGGAGGTACGCGGCGCGGTATGAACGGAGAATATCGCATTCCAGTCTATGCTCTTTGCCGAGGGATTTAAGACCGCCGTCGAAAAGTCAAAGGATTCTTCCGTCTCGTTGTCGCGCAAAAGCCTTGCGAACACAACAAATCTTGAATCCGCGTATTCGTTCGAGCAAGTGGAAAGCACCATGAGTCTGTCGCCGAAACGCACGTCAACGGGAGAAATTATCTGATTTCTTTCCGCGATTTCGGCGAGGTACCAGTTGTAGGTTGTCTCATCCGAAAGCGTCTCAATATAATCCTGATAATGGAAAACCTCACCGTTGCTGTCCTGGCGTTCAAGAGTATTTGTTATGAAAAATCCGAATATAACGTATTTTTCGCTTGAATACTCGGTATTGAACGTAACGAACGGATTCTCCGCGTAAAACTCGACATCCGACTTATATTTTTTAAGCTGACCGAACATTGTCCCGTCGCGCTGATTATGTCCGTAGAGAACGATATTGGGGGAAGTGTAATCTTCCGTCACAACGCATCTGTAATCGGCAAAGACGGAACCCGCCTGATTTGAAGCATTGTAATATGTATGTTTGAGGTAATAATCATTATCCTCGCCCTGAGTAACGGGCTGAGCGATACCGCAGCCCTCAAGTTCGAGGAAACCTATAATTTCGGGATTAATTCCCTTATAATATTCCATAACCGAGAAATTATGAGTAAGTATCTCCTCTTCGGTAGGCTTAACGGTAACTATCTCACCGTTATCATCGATCGTGGTAGCGACTGTCGTAACTATGATCTCCTCATCTTTCTTCTGATCCCTGACAGCCTGTTCGGACTGCGTAAGATTCAAAATAAGCAGTATGCCTGCTGTGATAAATGTTATAACAGCGATGAGAAATATCATCTTTCTGATTATCTCGAAAACGCTGTCGCCCTTTATCGGGAAAAGCGAGCGGAAAAATCCGTAACGCTTTTCATCGGTATTCTCAGAGGGAGGATCGTTTTCCTCGCTGTTTTCATCGGAAGAGCCGCCGTCATTTTCATCGAATAAGGTAACCGGATCCGTATCGGCGCTGTCATACTCGAAGGAGGTGCTTTCGACCGTGATACCGTCAACCGTTTCGACCACAGGCTCGTCCGATTCGGGAGAGTCGCCGACGTGTTGTGTTTCGGGCAGCGAATCAAGTGAAAAATCCGCGATAAGGCTGTCGAAGAAGCCTCCGACGTGATTTTTTTCTTCAGCCGATTTTATTTCCTCCGCCGTGTTTTCGTGCGAAACTTCTTCGGCAGAACCGTCTTCCGCAGCCTTATTTATCTCTTCGGCGGGAGAGGTTTCGTTTTCGTCTTTTTTTTCGGATGCCATTGTTTTCTCCATTCATTTGCAACACAGGCAGTTAACTGCCGTAATAGATGAAGTTCAGATCCGGCTCGATAACGTCGGGATTAAGGATTGCCTTTGACGTATCGACCTCTGCGGATTCGCCGTCTCTTACGCGTCTTCCGATCACGACGAAGCGCGAATCATCAAATTCGTTGGAGCAGGTAAGAAGCGTCATAAACTTGTCCGTTTCTTCCATATCCACGCCCGTAAGCACCTCGGAACGTTCGTTTATATTTTTCACGAAATTTTCAAAGCTGCGCTTGTCGGCGGGATCATCCGAAAACTTCACGAAGTTGTGGGAGTCGAATATATTTCCGTCTCTCGACTGTGATTTAGTCGCTTCGGTAACGAAGATCGCAACGATCTTATATGTATAGTCCTCATACAGATTTGAAAATGTGAACGTGGGGTGTTCCTTGTAGAAATCGAATCTGCTCGTATCGGACTTTTTGATTTTATAATACTGCAAAGTGCCGAACATCGAGCCATCCTTCTGGTTATGTCCGTAAATTGTGATATTGTCGCTCTGATCCCATGAATACTCGTTTATTACCGAGCGGTAATCCGCGTATATATAACCCGCGTAGGACGAATTTCCATAGAAATCGTGATTAAGGTAATAATCGTTGTCTTCCGACTGAACGACCGCGCTGTTTATAAGAGTTCCGTCCACCTTTATCCAGCCGACGGTATCACTATTGGTGTTGTAGAAATCTTTTATTTCTTCTCTCATAACGAGCGGAGGAGGTTCGGTAGTAACAGTAGTTGTTTCGGTTGTTGTGACGGTCGTGGTTTCGGACGCCGCAGTCGCCGAAGATGTTTCTGCAGGAAGTTCTGTTATAACGGATGTATTCTCCGTTTCATTTTCTTCGGTTTTTTTATTGTCGAGAGCAAAAAGGAGAACTATTATAAGAATTACCGCCACCACGGAAACAGCGGCAATAATGATGATTTTTTTATTCCCATCGGATGGGGAAGAGTCTGAAAATCTCGACCCGCCCGAATTTTTTTTGTCGTTTGGCATGATATACTCCCAAAATCAATATATTATATTCCAGTCGGGTTCGCGGGCATTTTCGTTAAGAATCGCCGAAGACGTATCCACCGAAGGGTCTTCGTTTTTTCTGGTTTTTCTTGCGAAAACCACGAATCTCGAATCCTCAAACTCGCTTGAGCAGGTCGAAAGCGCGAGGAATTTGTCTCCGTACTTAACATCGACCGAGGTAATTATCTCCGAGCGTTCCATTATATTATCGATATAATCCTCATAGGAGTCTTTATCGAGGTCGATATAATTATGATATCTGAAAAGCTGTCCGTCCGCCGTCTGATAATCCATTGTCTCGATAACGAAATACGCGAATATCTTATAAGTTCCCGTTTCGTAATTTGAGGAAAATTCTATAACCGGGTGACTTTTGTAGAAATCAACGTTTTTCTTGTAGCTTTTCAGTTCGCCGAACATGGTGAGATCGCGCTGATTATGTCCGTAAACCGTGAGGACATCGGACTGCTTATCCGCTGTAAGCTCGGCTCTGTAGTCAAGAAATATTGTTCCCGCCTTGTTTGCGCTTCCATCGAAAGCTGTTTTAAGGTAATAGGAATTCCCGTCGAAGCCTTTTCTCTGAACCACGGGAAAGGACATATCCGTTCCCTCGATCGAAAGGTATCCCACCGTATCGGGGTTTATTGCGACAAAGCGTTCCGCCGCGGGAAGCATCTGAGGTTCACCGAAAACGTTTGAAACTTTTTCGGTGACATCATCCTTATAAGTCTGCCATATCTCTTTAAGATCGGTATTGAGATTTTTTGTATTGAGAGACACGCGAAGTTCGTTTAACAGGATAACCCCGCAGGCGATAAGCACAAGCACCGCAAACTGAGTAAAAAGCTTGCTGACAGCCTCGCCGAGACCGTCGCCGCGTTCAATAAAAAGCCAGCTGCCCCTACGCCGTTTATTTTTTTGTTTCACGGCTTTTTTGAGGGCTTTTTTCGTACCTTTTGAGATACCCACACTTTGCCGTCCTTTCAGGAGAATAAATTTTCTCTTTATTTCTTTCTGATTTGTTCTGTTTCGGGAGGTCTGTTCCAAAGGCAGACTTATCCACACACTTATATAAATTCATTATACAACATTTTATTTTATTTGTCAAGGAAGAGCATATATTTTTGTGAATTCTGTCAGAATTTTATCAACACATATATCACTTATCAGCGATTTTTCCCGTCCCTTCCGCCCTTTTTTTTGTTTTTTGCGTTTCAAGTTACTTTTCATTTGAAGTTACTCTTACTGTTTCCGCCTTTAGCTTCAATTTAGTTATCATTTGAAGTTACTCTTACCG
>CAZCUQ010000098.1:0-6862 GCA_964501705.1 uncultured Ruminococcus sp.
ACCTATGACCCTCTGCTTGTAAGGCAGATGCTCTCCCAGCTGAGCTATGCTCCCGTTTGATGCCGCTTCAAGGTGAGATTTTTCTGTCAAATTCTTTTGAAATCAACTTGTCCGTAACTCTTAGCGACTTAATTATTATATAACAAACACTCTCAAAAGTCAAGTGGTTTTTCCCAAAAAAATTAATTTTCGTCGATATCTACTATTAAGAATAATTTTATGGCTTTTTTGACAGCAATTTTCACAATAATTTCCGCTTGTTATATGCTTAAATAATATATTTATCGCTGTTCGGATAAAATGCTTCTTTGAGGTTTGTGAGAAATTTTCAGATTATTTTACAAAATTGTTTAAATTTCCTATTGAAAACGTTTGAAAAATATTATATAATAACTGATATAATTACTTATATTTTATAGAGTACCTTTTCAGAAGAAAGGCATAAAGGAGAGATCAATATGGCAGAACTCATTAATAAGGCGGATTTTGAAGAAAAACTCCGTACGGAATTACAGGTGGAATTCAATGTAACTCCCGTGGACGCTTCGGATAATCAGATCTATAAGGCGATTTCGGCGGTCGTTGTTGACCTGCTTCGCGCAAAAAGAAGAAAATTCAGAAATAAGGTACATTCTTCGGGTAAAAAGGAAGTTTACTATATCTCTATGGAATTCCTTATGGGACGTTCCCTCAGAAATAACCTGTATAATCTCGGAATAAACGAAATGGTCACCGACGTTTTAAAGGGCTGGGACGTAAATATTGAACATATCTACGAATACGAGCCTGACGCGGGTCTTGGAAACGGCGGTCTCGGACGTCTCGCCGCCTGCTATCTCGACGGTCTTGCTACCGATGGCTATTCCGCTATGGGTTATTCTATCCTTTACGAATACGGTATTTTCAAACAGAAGATCGAGGACGGCTGGCAGACCGAGCTTCCCGATAACTGGCTCCCCGGCGGAGAGAGCTGGCTCGTCCCGAAAAAGGACAAGTCTATCGAGGTCCACTTCGACGGCGAACTTCAGGAATACTGGGATCAGCAGTATCATCACGTTTCTTATGTGAATTACAGCACCGTTTTCGCAGTTCCCTACGATATGTATGTTCCCGGCTACGACAGCGAGGGTATCTCCGTGCTTCGTCTCTGGCAGGCAAAGGCCCCCTCCTTTGACATGAATATGTTCAATCAGGGCGATTACGAAAAGGCTCTCACACAAAATACGGTGGCTCAGGCGATCTCAAAGGTTCTCTATCCGAATGACAATCACCTTGAGGGAAAATCTCTCCGTCTGCGTCAGCAGTATTTCATGTGCGCGGCTTCCGTCGGAGATATCGTAAACAGACATATGTCCGTTTACGGCACGCTTGAAAATCTCCACGAAAAGGTTGCTATCCATATAAACGACACTCACCCGACCCTTGCCATCCCCGAACTTATGAGAATTCTTCTCGATGACTGCGGCTACGGTTGGGCAAAGAGCTGGCATATCGTAACGAATACTTTCGCATACACGAATCACACCGTTATGGCGGAGGCTCTCGAAAAATGGGACGTTAACCTCATGCGTCAGATCCTCCCGCGCATCTTCTCTATCATATGTGAGATAAACCGCCGCTACTGCGAGGAACTTATGGAACGCTACAATGACAGCGGCAAGGTCACAAGAATGTCCATTATCCAGAATAATCAGGTTCATATGGCGCTTCTGTGCGTATGCGCTTCTCACAGCGTAAACGGCGTATCTAAGCTTCACTCCGAGATAATCAAGCAGGATATCTTTAATAACGAGTATAACGATACTCCGCATAAATTCCAGAACGTCACAAACGGCATAGCTTACAGAAGATGGCTTCTTGAAGCGAATCCCGGACTTACCGGGCTTCTTTCCGACTCCATAGGCGATGGCTTCAAGAAAAACGCTTCCGAGCTTTCAAAATTCGTTAAATTCGACAATGATAAAAATGTTCTCGACAGACTTGACAAAATAAAGCTTGAAAATAAAACGCGTCTTGCAAAATACGTAAAACAGACTACGGGAATAGTTCTCAACACGGACGGTATCTTCGATGTTCAGGTAAAGCGTCTGCACGAATATAAGCGTCAGCACCTCAACGCTCTCAATATCATCGACGAATATAACCGCCTCCTCGAAGACCCCGATATGGATTTCGTTCCCAAGACCTATATCTTCGCCGCAAAAGCAGCTCCCGGATATTATCTTGCAAAGCAGATAATAAAGATGATATGGGCTCTCGGCGAGGAAATACGCAGAAATCCCAAAATCAGCAAAAAGCTTCA
This sequence comes from uncultured Ruminococcus sp., assembly GCA_964501705.1. Lineage (GTDB taxonomy): Bacteria > Bacillota > Clostridia > Oscillospirales > Ruminococcaceae > RGIG4694. The sequence goes on from CAZCUQ010000098.1 coordinate 2,303, forward strand.
GGTTGTTTTCCTTGAGGATTACCGCGTTACTCTTTCCGAGCTTTTAATGCCCGCCGCAGAGGTTTCCGAACAGATATCCCTCGCGGGAAAAGAAGCGTCGGGTACGGGCAACATGAAATTGATGCTCAACGGCGCACTCACCTTGGGTACGCTTGACGGAGCAAATGTCGAGATCAGGGAACAGGTCGGAAAGGATAACATCTTCATCTTCGGAATGACCGCGGAGGAAGCGCAGGCTAAAGCCGCACAGGGTTATCGTCCCGAAGAATATGTAAATAACAATCAGAATATAGATAAGGCTCTCGCGAGAATGTATAACGGCATTAACGGGTGCGGCTTTGAAGAAGTCGCAAATTCTCTGAAATTCAAGGATCCCTATATGGTGCTTGCCGACTTTGACGCGTATCAGGTCGCTCAGCAGTATGTTTCCGAGTGCTACAAGAACAGGGATAAATGGAATAAGATGTCTCTTCATAATATTGCGGGTGCGGGAGTATTCTCCGCAGACAGAGCCGTTGACGAATACGCGAGAAATATCTGGATGCTTGGCAAATAATTCCCCTGAATTTGGTTTTACAGGCACTTTTGTATCAAATAAAGGCGCGTCCCCCGAATTTCGGGAGAACGCGCCTTTATTTGCAATAAACCTTACGATCTTATTTCCGCGCCAAGCTCCGCAAGCTTTTTGAGCACTTTCTTCATGGCGTTTTCAGCCTGCTCATCGGTAAGAGTACCCTCATGCGATCTCATGACAATGGAATATGCCACCGATTTTTTGCCGTCCGCTATCTGCTTTCCGCGATAAACGTCAAAAAGACTGACGGATTCCAGAATATTTCCTACCGCCGATCTTATCGCTTTCTCGATATGAGCTGCGGGAACATCCTCGTCAACAACTACAGCAAGATCCCGCGTAGCCGCGGGGAATTTAGGCATAGGCTTATAGCTTCTGCATGAAACGGATCCGCTCATCATTTCGGGAACGTTAAGCTTCGCCGCGTAAGCCCTGACGCCTATCTCGTAGTTTTCAAGCGTATGCGGGTGAAGCTCTCCGAAAATTCCCAGAGCCTTGCCGTTCTTTACAGCTACGGCACATCTTCCGGGGTGGAACGCGTAAAATTCGCCGAACAATGAATCGTCCGCGCATGGCTCATATTCAACATCGTCAATTCCCATCATCTCGAAAAGCTCTTCGATAACTCCCTTGAGACTGTAGAAATCATGATCCCTGCCGTAGCAGCCGAAAGCTATTCTTTCGCTCTCTTCGGGGAGAACATCTCCGTGCGGGATATACTCTCTTGCCGCCTCAAAGAGAAAAGCCGATTCGTTTCTGTTATTGTAATTTACCGCCAATACGCTGAGCATGGAGGGAAGAAGCGAAGTCCTCATAACGGAGGTGTCTTCACCGAGAGGATTGCTTATCTTTACGGTATTTCTCAAAGGACTTCCGTCGGGAAGATTTATCTTATCGAAATTTTTCGGCGAGATGAAAGAATATGTGACGATCTCGTCCGCACCGAGAGCCGCGGCAGTCCTCGAAAGCTTCGTCTTGAATTTCTGTTCGGGAGAAACATCCGCCTGCGCAATTCCCTTGATAATGGTTTTTTCGATATTGTTATAGCCGTAGAAGCGTGCGATTTCCTCCGCGATATCAGACATACATTCTATATCGATACGGTACGCGGGAGCGTAAGCTCTTCCGTCCCTGACTTCAAAATCAAGCTTTCCGAGAATTTTTATCATTTCTTCTTCGGAAATATTCGTTCCGAGGAAGGCGTTTATCTTTTCCGCGTCAAAGGGAGCGGACTTTTGCGTGTCAACGCCGTTTGAGACATCGATAGTTTCTCTTGTCACTTCTCCGCAGTGAAGCTGTTCGACAAGTTCAAGCGCACGTTTTAAGGCGCTCTCGCACATTCGCGGATCCAAGCCCTTTTCAAAACGCTGGGAGGCGTCTGTTCTCATTCCGAGAGCCTTTGCCGTAGTTCGCACACTTGCGCCGTCAAAGCAGGCAGCCTCAAATACAACATCGGTGGTATCGTCCATGATACCGCTGTATTCTCCGCCCATTACTCCCGCTACCGCGACAGGTTTCTCGCTGTCCGCGATAACGAGCATTTTATCGGTGAGAGTGCGGACAACACCGTCGAGAGTGGTTATAGTTTCGCCGTTTCGCGCGTTTCTTACATCGATGACCGCTCCGCTTAAAAATCTGATATCGAAAGCGTGCATGGGATGACCGTACTCAAGCATTACATAGTTTGTGATATCAACGAAATTATTGATGGGACGCACTCCCGAAGCGCGGAGTCTTTCTCTCATCCATCTCGGAGACTGTTCGATCTTCACGTTTCGCACAACAGCGGCGGAATATCTCGAACAAAGCTCCTTATTGGAAATTGTCACGCTTTTGAGCATGGAATGAATATCGCCGTCAACACCCTTGAATTCGGGCTTTTTGTAATTCATGGGGATATCGAATGCTGCCGATGTTTCCTTTGCAAGTCCCAGAACGGACATACAGTCGGGGCGGTTTGAGGTTATCTCGAATTCGATCGTCGTATCGTTTAAGCCTATAGCATCCCTGATATCCATACCGACCTTTAATTCCGGGCAGCCTTCCTCCTGCTCCAGAATGAATATTCCGTCCGCTATCGCGTGAGGGAAATCGTGAGTCGTAAGTCCCAGTTCCCCGAGAGAGCATAACATTCCGTTTGATACTTCTCCTCTGAGCTTTCCTTTTTTGATCTTTACTCCGTTCGGAAGAGTCGAGCCGTCAAGCGCTGCGGGAACCAGACTTCCCACGCTTTCGGACGTAATGTTCGGAGCGCCGGTTATTATCTGCACGCTCTCATCCTGTCCTACGTCCACCTGACAGATTACAAGGTGATCGGAGTTCGCGTGAGGCTTCACATCAAGAATTTTTCCGACTACGACCTTTGAGATCTCCGCTCCCTCCGTATCGTATCTTTCAACCTTTGAGCCGCTTAAAGTAAGACCCGCGCAAAGGTCTTTCACAGTCATGTTTCCGACATCCGTATAGTCGGAAAGCCATCTTACCGATAGATCCATTTATTTTATCCTCCTGTTATTTTACTCTTAAAACTGCTTCAGGAATCTCTCATCGTTCTCGTAAAGCATACGCATATCGTTGATGCCGTATCTTCCCATGGTAATTCTTTCAAGCCCTATTCCGAACGCGAAGCCGCTGTATATTCCGGGGTCTATCCCGCAGCCCTCAAGCACCTTAGGGTGAACCATTCCCGAACCGAGAAGCTCCACATATCCTTCTCCCTTGCACATCGAGCATCCCTTTCCTCCGCAGTTGAAGCAGCATAAGTCAACCTCCGCGGACGGCTCTGTATAGGGGAAATGATGAGGACGAAGCCTTATCTTTGTATCGTTTCCGTAGAGCTTTTTAAGAAGAAGCTCCAGCGTTCCGAAAAGATCTCCGAGAGAGATCCCCTTGTCGATAACAAGTCCCTCTATCTGGTGGAAGATCGGCGAATGAGTCGCGTCTATCGCGTCGGAGCGGTAAACTCTTCCCGGAGAAATGATTCTTATGGGAGGTTTCCTGTTTTCCATAGTGCGTATCTGAACGCTTGATGTCTGGGTACGCAGAAGAACGTTCTCGTTTATATAAAAAGTGTCCTGAGTATCCCTCGCGGGGTGATGAGGCGGCATATTGAGCGCCTCGAAGCAATAATAATCGGTTTCGACTTCAGGTCCGTCCACGACCTCAAAGCCCATTCCGAGGAAAATTTCCTCCACCTCGTAAAGAACCGACGTAAGAGGGTGAAGTCTGCCGAGAGAGGACTTTTTCCCCGGAAGAGTAACATCCAGCTTTTCGGCGCGGAGTTTGCTTTCCTCCATATCCGCCTTGACCTTTGAAACCGTCTCGGAGAGAGTTTCTTCGATTTTTGCGCGCACGTTATTGGCAAGCTGACCCATAGCGGGGCGTTCCTCCGCCGAAAGACTGCCCATCTGCTTTAAGATCGACGTAAGCTCGCCTTTCTTTCCGAGATATTTTACGCGCAGTTCATCGAGAATTTTCAGATCGCCGCATTTTTTAATGCTGTCAACGGCGTCCAGCTCGATTTTTTCAAGTTGACTTTTCATGGTATCCATTCCTTTCTTAAAAATAAAAACTGCCCCGATCTTCTGAATCGGAGCAGATATGCGCTTAACCACCGTCAGAGAAACGCGGGGAAATATCCCTTGAATTTCCAAAGCCTGTAACGGGGCTTGGCCGTCGTTCCTTATCTCTTTGGAAAAAAGTCTTCGGGAACGCCGCTCACGGAAGAATTTCGGCAAAGGATTTTCCGACAGGACTTCCAGCCCATGATCCTGTCTCTCTTTAAGGAAAAGCGGATTCTTTGCTTACTGCTGTGAAAAATTTCACAATCCGGTCACTGCATTTTAACTTATAATTAAAGTATATCACAAAAAGTTTATAATTGCAAGCATTTTTTTGTTGAAAAATTAATTTGTTTATGTTATAATATATGGTGAATATAACAAAATCAAAAAAAGAAAGGGTGTTATCTGAAATTGGATAATTAT
>CAZCUQ010000099.1:0-6721 GCA_964501705.1 uncultured Ruminococcus sp.
GTCGGTCAGACAATGAAACTCAACCCTCACGGAGACGGCGCTATCTATGAGACAATGGTTCGTCTTGCGAGAGGAAACGAAGCTCTTCTTCACCCGTATGTGGACAGCAAGGGAAACTTCGGAAAAGCATGGTCGAGAGATATGGCATACGCCGCTTCGCGTTATACCGAAGCAAAGCTTGATCCTATCTGCGCGGAATTATTCCGCGATATCGACAAGGACACAGTCGATTTTCAGCCGAACTACGATAATACCACTACCGAACCTGTTTTATTCCCCGCGTCTTTTCCGTCGGTGCTTGTAAATTCAAACGTTGGAATAGCCGTATCCATGGCGAGCAACGTCTGCTCCTTCAATCTTTCCGAGATATGCGACACGACCGTCGCTCTTATGAAGAATAAGAATCACGACGCGCTGTCTACCTTAAAGGGACCCGATTTCCCCGGCGGAGGACTTCTTATTTACGATGAGGACGAGCTTAAAAAAATCTACGAAACGGGAAGAGGCTCTCTTAAAGTCCGTTCAAAGTACGCCTACGACAGTGCGTACAGATGTATCGATGTGACGGAGATCCCTCCCACTACGACCATAGAGGCTATCAGAGAAAAAATTATAGAGCTTATCAAGGACGGGAAGATCCGCGAGATATCCGATGTAAGAGACGAATCCGATCTTGACGGAATGAAGCTCACCATAGATCTCAAAAAAGGCGCAGATCCCGATAAATTAATGCAGAAGCTGTTCAGAATGACTCCGCTTCAGGATACGTTTTCCTGCAACTTCAATATTCTCATAGACGGAAAACCAAGGGTTATGGGCGTTTACGAGATACTCGGCGAATGGATAAAATTCAGGAAAAAATGCGTATCGAGAAGAATAAATTTCGAACTTAAGAAAAAAACCGAAAGACTTCATCTTCTGCGCGGACTTGAAAAAATTATCCTCGACATCGACAAGGCTGTGAAAATAGTCCGCGAAACGCAGGAGGAAACCGAGGTCGTTCCGAATCTTATGATAGGCTTCGGTATCGACGAGATCCAAGCGGAATATGTTGCGGAAATAAAGCTTCGCCAGCTTAACAACGAATATATTTTAAACCGTATCTCCGATATCTCGGAGCTTGAAAAGGATATCGCCGAAATGAAGGACGTCCTCGGAGACGAGAAAAAGATTGAGACGATCATTTCGGGAGAACTTACAGAAGTCAAGAAAAAATACGGCGCGGCAAGAAAAACTCTTCTCTATTTCTCGCAGGATTCCGATGAGGGCGACTATGAAGAGGATATCCCCGATTATCCCGTAACTCTTTTCTTCTCAAAGAGCGGATATTTCAAATGCATCACTCCGCAGTCACTGAGAATGGCAAGCGAGCAGAAATTCAAGGACGGAGACGAACTCGACTGCTCTGTCGAAACCACAAAGAACGCCGAAATACTGTTCTTCTCCGACAAAGCGCAGGTCTATAAGGCAAGAGCATATGATTTCGCCGATACGAAAGCTTCCGCTCTGGGAGACTATATTCCCGCAAAGCTTAATTTCGACGAGGGAGAAAACGCCGTGTCAATGGTCGTTACCTCCGACTACAGCGGATATATTCTGTTTTTCTATGAAAACGGAAAAACAGCGCGTGTTCCTCTTGACTCCTATCAGACGAAAACCAACCGAAAAAAGCTTGCGAAAGCATATTCGGATAAATCTCCGCTTGTGAAGATCATCACCGAAGCAGATACCACGGATATCCTTCTTAAAACTGACAACGGCCGCGCCGTGCTTTTCAATACCGGAATGATCCTGCCGAAAACAACGCGCGATACGATAGGCGTTCAGACAGTGACATTAAAGGGAAAATCAAAGCTGGATAACGCTTACGCCTTAAACGAAGAACAGAAAGCCGAATACGAAAAATTTACGGTAAAGAGTATCCCCGCAGCGGGAATGCTTTTCAAAAATATGACCGACCCCGATCAGCTGACTCTCTGACCGAAAAAACCGAGGAAAATAATTTCCCCGGTTTTTTTCGGCCTATATTATATTTCACATTCTTTTATTATGTAGTAATATTCATCGGTGCTTGAGTTGTACTTGTCCGTGCGGATAATTCCCTCGTAAAGCTCAAAGCCGATGAAGTATTCTTTTCCTCCCGCGGTGTAGGACATTTTGTATGGAATACCTATTGAAAGACGACCTGTTCTGTAGTAGTCGGAAAGATAGATTTTGATGACCTTTTCTTCTCCCGGCTCCAGCGTTACGGAGGAGTCAATTTCCTTTGCTTTGTTTTTGAAAGCGACATCTACCCAGCGTTTGTTGGAGTTTCTCTGAAGTCTGCCGTATTTTTCTACGGTTATGGTGTCGTTTGTGTTGTTTATGACTTTAAGCGGAACGTAAAGATTATCCCTGCTTGTAACGGTAGCTTCCATGACCTCGGCAGTCACGGGGTTTTTAACGGTAAATACCAAAACTATGGTTTTGGTTCCGGAAACCTCGCCGTTTTCGGAAGACTTGTCCTCTTCGGGGATAAGCTCAAGCGACATTCTGTACTGTCCCGGAACGAACTTGCTTATTCCGTTGAAGCTGAGATTCATTTTGGCGGTTTTTCCGCTTTCAACCGTTACTTTTTTTGTAAGAGAGGAAAAATTGACCTCGGAATCGACCCATTCTCCGTCAGAATATCTTTCAAGCTTGAGATTTTCCGAAAACTTTGCGGATATACCAATCGGAAGATCGTTTTTTACGCTGAAATTGAAAACGGGCTCATTTGTGAAAACTATATCGTCCGCTGTGGCGGAAATGTTTTCTTTAACGGCGAAATATACATATTCTTCGGAATATCCCGTGCCGCTCACAATGTAAAGCTTCATGCGGTATTCTCCAGTTTTGAGGAAAGAAACGTCCATACTGCATGAATATTCGGATAAGCTGTTGAGTACGAAATAGTTTGAATATATCTCTTCGGGGGTTAAATCGTCAAATGACGGCTCTTTGCCGTGTTCTCCCGAAATATTTGTCCATTTTCCGTCTTCCGTGTATTCCTGTACAGCTCCGTTTGTGGGAAATGTCATAAAAGTAAGCTGTCCGCCTGAGATATTTGTTATTGAAAAGGAAAGCTTTTCGCCGTTATCCACGTTCGGGGAAAGATTGCTTCCCGTAACAGCTATATTGGCGGTCGAATAGCTGTGATCGGACGAGTTGCTTTCGGCAGGATATGAGGAGTTATCCGTATATGCGTTGTCGGGGGAATATGTATCGTATTCGCCCGCGTCTCCGTCGGCGTATGAAACTATACCCAAGGAGGATATTACGGCTGCCGCAGCCGCAGCGGAAATCACCTTTCTTATCGATGGATTAACGTTTTTCATAGTTATATTCCTTTCTTGACCTTTTGTTTTTTATTTATAGTCAACGACATTAAAAATTTGCATATATGATTTTTGCGCAGACTGAAAGCACAAATTTTAATGTCGTTTACTATAAGAGCATACTCTCTATCTATTATACAACTTATCGTGACAAAATTCTTCATTTTTCAGATAATTTTTTAAAGTTTGTTGAAAATATCCAAAAATTCAAAGGGAAATTTTATGCTGAATTATGTATTTCACTGGACATTTTTGAAAAAATATTGTATAATATACTTATCAGGGTAACTGATTACTTAATTTTAAAGGAGAATGAAAAATGTCAAACAGATTTATCTTAAACGAAACATCGTATCACGGCGCGGGAGCTATTAAAGAAATCGCTCCCGAAGCAAAGGGACGCGCTTTCAAAAAAGCGTTTGTCTGCTCCGACCCCGATCTCATCAAGTTCGGCGTGACCGATAAGGTTACGGGCGTTCTCGATGAAGCAGGTATTCCTTATGTGATCTATTCGGATATAAAGGCGAATCCTACGGTTGAAAATGTTAAGCACGGTGTTATCGAATATGAAAAATCGGAAGCCGATTTTATTGTTGCGATCGGCGGAGGTTCCTCGATGGACACCGCCAAGGCAATAGGAATCATTTCCGAGAATCCCGAATTCGGCGATGTTGTCAGCCTTGAGGGAACGGCAGATACCAAGAAAAAATCCGTTCCGATATTTGCGGTTCCCACAACAGCAGGTACCGCTGCCGAGGTTACGATAAACTATGTTATCACCGACACCGCGAAGAACAGAAAAATGGTATGCGTCGATCCTCACGATATCCCCGTTGTTGCGTTTGTAGACCCCGAAATGATGTCAACAATGCCCAAGAGTCTTACCGCCGCTACGGGTATGGACGCTCTTACTCACGCTATCGAGGGATATATCACTAAGAGCGCATGGGAGCTTTCGGATATGTTCCATCTTAAGGCTATTGAGATCATTTCAAGAAGCCTCAGAGGAGCTGTGGATAATACCCCCGAGGGAAGGAATGATATGGCTCTCGGTCAGTATGTAGCAGGCATGGGATTTTCAAACGTCGGTCTTGGAATAGTTCATTCCATGGCTCACCCTCTGGGAGCATTGTATGATACTCCCCACGGCGTCGCGAACGCTATCATTCTCCCGACTGTTATGGAATACAATGCTCCCGCAACAGGCGAAAAGTACCGCGAAATTGCAAGAGCTATGGGCGTGAAGAACGTTGATTCTCTCTCGCAGGAGGAGTACAGAAAAGCTGCTGTTGATGCCGTCAGAACGCTTGCAAGAGACGTAGGTATCCCGGAAAATCTTAAAGATATCGTAAAGCCCGAAGATATTCCGTTTTTGGCTCAGTCCGCTTACGACGACGCCTGCCGTCCCGGAAATCCGAGAGATACATCGGTTGAAGAAATAACAGAGCTTTATAAATCGCTTATTTAAAATATAATAAAATGCTTTGCTGCCCCAAAGAAAATTTTTCTTTGGGGCGTTTCGGATAAAAGGCAGATAAAAGTTTGCTTTATAATTTTTGGCGGAATAATCGGAAACATTAAACGGAAAGGAAATAATAATGAAATTCAGGCTGTCCGTAGATATCGATCATCTTGATTACGCGTCGGCGCTCCGCGCGATAATTCCTCATATAAAAAGAGAATATATCCCTCTGCCCGATAAGGTCATAGATTTCGCTCAGGCTCCGGGAGTTATCGAAAACTTTCTGAAGCTTATCCCACAGGAAAAACAGGATGAAATGATCCTCGCGGTTTTTGACAAATATAGGGAAAAAATGATAAATAAAGCCGAAAAGTCTGCGGCGGGAGCGGGCGTGGATATCAGCGTGTCGGATGTTACTCTCTCTGAACGAAAATAGACGCGCTTGACAAATCCCGCAGGATATAATATAATATTTACAGAAAACCATGAAAGGAATGATAGAAATGTCAGATTTTACAAGAAGACTTCCCGTGTATCTTCTGCTTGATACTTCGGGTTCTATGTCGGGAGATCCCATTGAAGCCGTGAGACAGGGAGTAAAAGCGCTTGTTTCGGAGCTTCGCGGAGATCCTCAGGCGCTTGAGACGGCGTATCTTTCGGTCATTACATTTTCTTCCTCGGCTCAGCAGGTATCGCCTCTCACAGAGCTTATGCTCTTTAAGGAGCCTCAGATAAACGCGGGCGGAAGCACATCGCTGGGAGCAGCTCTCACGCTGCTTTCTCAGTGTATAGATTCCGAGGTCAGAAAATCCACTCCCACTCAGAAGGGTGACTGGAGACCTCTCGTTTTCTTACTTACGGACGGCGCTCCCACAGACGATTTCAGAGGACCCGCAGCGGCACTTAAAGCCAAGAAGCCCGCGAACATCATAGCCTGTGCGGCAGGCTCTTATGCGGATACCACTGTTCTTAAAGAAATCACCGATAATGTTCTGCTGATGAATAATCTCTCGGCGGGAGATCTCGCGCAGTTTTTCGCTTGGGTATCGGGTTCTATCAAGATGTCCTCAAAGAGTATCGACGCAAAGCCCGGAGAGGCATTGGAGCTTCCGCCTCCGCCGCAGGGATTTGTAATAGTTCCGTGATTTTTTCGGGAGTGATATATGAATAATACAGAAGATAATAAAAAAACAAACGGATCTTCGGAGCTTTCCGTTCCCGCCGCACAGGAGGAAAACGCTCATCTTTCGGACAGTGTCGTTACAGCGAAAACTTCATCTATGTGGAAGTATAATCCCGTTCCAAATAGTCCCGAAAAATATTCCGAGTACAGCTTTTCAAAGGCGAAGGATCCCGATAAGCATTTTACCGTCACGGCGGCAAGAGTCAGAGGAAAAATGCACAAGCACGACGGCACAAACTGCGATGATTGGTATGAATTTGATTTCGGCGGGGGAATGGCGTTTGCCGCCGTTTCTGACGGCGCAGGCTCAAAGGCTTTTTCAAGAATAGGAGCAAAAACAGCCTGTTTAGCCGCAGTCGGCTCAATGAAAGCTCTTTTCACGGAGTATTTCAACAATTCGACCGAAGCGGTCATGTCTCTTTCAAAACCGTTTGACGACGCGGAATTTACCGAGGTATGTCAGGTTCTTGCGGAGAATATGAGAATTTCCGCAAAAAAAGCGGCTGAAGCCGTTAAAAACGAAGCGGAAAAAAGAAAAGACGATAAGGAGCTTATTGATTTTCTCGGAAGAGAACCCGTTCTTTCCGATTTTTCCGCAACTCTTCTGATGGCGGCTGTCATTCCCGTGATCTCCTCCGAGACGGGAAATATGGAAACTCTTGTGCTTTCTATTCAGCTCGGCGACGGAATGATCGCGGCAGTCAGTGCAGACGCTGATTT
>CAZCUQ010000100.1:0-6697 GCA_964501705.1 uncultured Ruminococcus sp.
AGTATTTCGGGTCTATTGAATTGCTGTTCGTGAACGCGTCATAAAGAACATCGATATTGAAATTGCTCATCAGAAAACGCCCCTTTCCGAGGAAAATGAATTTTTTACTTTGAAAACCTGCAATTTTGTTTTCCTCTTTATACTTTATTGTAGCAAAAAAAAGACTTTATGTCAAGTGAGAGAATATATTTCGGGGATTTATACAATATTTTGGGGAAAAGATTCATTTTATTAACAGTATTTCACGGAATTGGAGCCGCGGCCGAAAAACAAAAAGCAGCAGACCTCCTCGGAAACCGGCGCGGCTGCTGACAAAATCCTTTGCCGTCAGCCGCACTCCGGTTTCCGAGGAGGTCGGTTACAGTTATACAGATAACCTTTCTTTTCTCCCTCTTCTTTTCTCGTAAATACCGAGAAGAATACAGATAATTACCCCTATAGCGGAAATAATTATCCCTATCTTGAGTCCGGGAGGAAAATATATCATTTCAATTGTGTGAGCGCCTTTTGTGAGTTTTACGCCGATAAGAGCGTCAAAAAGCTCGGTAATTTCGGTTTTCTGTCCGTCAACGTAGACCGTCCAGCCGGGTTCATTCGTTATTGACGTGAACATTATGCCGTCCTCTTTTGCTTCTATCGTGCCTTTCAGATGATCTTCGCTGAAATATTCTATGTTAAGAGGACTTTTCTTTAACTCATCGACAGCGCTTTTAAACAGTTCTTCGTCAAGATAAACGAATTCCTGATCGTAGAAAAGGACCTCGTTCTTGTCGTTCGCTATCGTAGTTATCAGGTTAAGCTCCTTTCCCTCCTCGAATCTTCCGAGAGGAAGAATCGTCATGTTTCCGCTTTCGTAATAATACTCCAGAAACTCTTTGTTGAGCCACAGATTTACCTTACGTTCGTATTTCGAGGGGAAATACATATAGATCATTTGATCGTTCGGAGCTGTTATCGTAAATTCCACCTGACTGTTCTCGCCCTGTGTTACGGTAGTATATTTTGAGTGATTTCCGTAGGTGCTTGAGCGGACATTTTCGGTTTTAATGTCGTCTATTTCTATTTTTTTGAAAAACTCCGTATATTCTTCCGAAAGCATGGAGGAAAGCATTCTGTTCTGATTTTCAAAGGGATATTCCGTTCCCGTTATTTTGCAGTTTTCCGCCTCGGAATTTACCATATATCCTATCGGCAGAGCATAGGGATTTTCATATACGCTGATGATATTATTTTCGTTCTGCTTAGTCATGATAAGCTTGTCATAATGCTTTGACTCGGGGATTTCGGGTTCTTCGGGATTTCCGTCCTCTCCCTTTTGTATTTCGTTTCTCTCATAGACGTATTTTATCCCGAAAATCGCGTCGGTTACATAGGTCGCGCCTCTGTACTTGATATAATGTCCGCCGTATGAAAAGCCGAGCTTTCTGAGAAACTGTATGGGCTTTGCGTTTAATGTCGAGCTTGAATGTGAGATACCGTATGAACCGAGAGCCATCGCGTCGTTTACTGTTCTGTGGTAGTCGCTCTCTATTCTGTAAAGTCCGCTGTCCTCCGCTTTTATTGCGCTCACGACTTCCTGACCGAGCGGAATGAAGCTGTTGAAGCCCTCGTAATTTGAATAGTGTACATCATCATCGATCGCCTTAAAAGTATACGCGGTTGTTATAAGAAGCTCCGCTCCCGCCGTAATATAGCACGCGAGAGAGATTCCGAAACGCTTTGCTCCATGATTTTTTATACCCGTCAGAATAAAAGCATATGCCGCCAGATAGATGACAGACGCCCATATCGCGGTGATAACTCCCGCGTTTTCAAGATCCTGCTTATCAACAAGGAACACATACAGCACCAGCGCTGAAAATACTCCCGCTATCTGTTTTTTTGTTATCCCGTCTATATTCTTATAGGCCTCCGCGGCAGCCACGAGGAGCACAAACGAAAAAGTGAACGAATATCTGTACGGAAGCCAGTTGGGATTCTGAAATCCGTGCCACGCGATATCGATATTTGAAATATACATCGAAAGCACAAGAGACAGAGCCAGAAACGCCGTTCCTATCTTCTGTTTAGTCTTTATCCTGTCGTTCATGAAATAAAGCGGAACAAGAATAAGCGTTAGGACGCCGCAGTATATCGAGGGAGAACCCTCGTTGCGGCAGGTGTCGTACATATCGGGCAGGAGATTTCGGAAAAAGTCGATAAATTTGAAATTCGTCTCCCACTCAAAGTCGGGGTCGGTGAATTCGAGCTTTCCGAGCGAAAGAGAATGATAAAGCGGAATAAGCACCCATGAAGCGCACGCCGCGCTGATTATTCCTCCCGCCGCAAAACGTATCCCGCTCATTAAAAAGTGAGAAAATTTAAATTTCTCTTCCCGGCGGGAAAAATAATAATACAGAAAATAAAGTATGCTGAAAAACGCCGTCATCCAGCCGATATAGAAATGCGCTATGAACATCAGCGAAAGAGGAATGATAAAATAAAGCATTTTTTTCTCGTTTATGAGAATTTCTATTCCTCTTATGATAAGCGGAAGATATATAAGTCCGTCAAGCCACATCGGATTCATCAGCTGAACTACCATATACGACATAAGAGCATACAGCCATGAGAATAAAAGCGCGGAATTTGCGTTTATATCCCTTTGCTTTTGCAGGAAAAAGCAGAATGTGACTCCGGCCGCGCCAACCTTGCACATCTGCATTATCAGAATGGATGTAGTCATAAAGGAACGCGGAAGAAGCATTACTATCAGCATAAAGGGACTTGCGATATAATAGGCGAAAATTCCCATTGTCTCGCCGCTTAAATTGCGGCTCCAGGAGATGAACGGACTGCCCTCGCCCCGCAGCACCTGATGAAAATGCTCGTAATAATATACGTACTGTCCGTTAAGGTCGAGGACAAGCACGGATTCATCTCCGAACGGGTATATACCGAAGATGAAATACGCTCCCAGAAGAATAAGCGCGGGAATGAAAAACGCAAGAAGATATATCTTTTTCTCTTTGAAAAAATCGGAGAGTCTTGTCAGAGAAGGAGACTTTTTTGTCTTTTTTGCATGAGACGGCGCCTTAACGGGAGACGTTTCCTCCGTCTGCCTGACGGGAATTTCCCCGCTGCCGCCGTCGGAAAATCCGACGGTATCTTCCGAATCAAGATTCCCGGAAAAAGAAGAGTCGTTCATAATAATCAGCCTTTCTTTATTCTATGACGGACATTATATCGGCGGCGGACATTTTCATGATCGAGCCGTCGCCGGCAACAGCCATATCGGCAAGCTCTTTTTTATTCTGCTGGAGCTTTTGTATATTTTCCTCTATGGTATTTTTGGTGATAAGCTTATATACCGAAACACTGTTTTTCTGACCTATTCTGTAAGCGCGGTCGGCGGCCTGGTTTTCGGCGGAAACATTCCACCACGGATCGTAGTGTATAACGATATCCGCGCCTGTCAGATTAAGTCCCGTTCCGCCCGCTTTCAGTGAGATAAGGAAAACCTTTGTGTTATCGGTGTTGAAGCTGTTTACAAGATGTATCCGTTCATCGGCTTTTGTCTGTCCCGTGAGGAGAAAATACGGTATATTTTCTGCCGCGAGACGTTTTTCGATGATTGCGAGCATTGAAGTAAACTGCGAGAAGAGAAGTATTTTGTGTCCCGTTCCGATACAGCCCTCGATGAGATCCATACAGCATTCAAGCTTTGCGCTGCCTCCCGTGTAATTTTCGTAAACAAGAGACGGATCGCAGCATATCTGACGAAGCCTTGTAAGCATTGCGAGAATTTCTATTTTTCCCGTTTCGGGATTAGCCTGTGCGAATTTTTCCCTTAAGGTCTTTTTTATCGAAAGAACATTTGCGGCATACAGTTTTTTCTGTTCATCGGTCATCTCCTCGGCGATGATCGTTTCGGTTTTTTCGGGAAGTTCCGTAAGGACGTCCTTTTTAAGGCGTCTGAGTATAAACGGAGATGTCAGTCTCTGAAGCTCCCCAAGGGAATTCTCGTCCGAGTTTTTAACGATCGGCGTTTCAAAATTACTCTTGAAGTAAGTGTACCCGTAAAGGTATTCGGGCATTATGAAATCAAAAATGCTCCAAAGCTCCGCGAGGGAGTTTTCAACGGGAGTTCCGGTCAGCGCGAATCTGATTTTTGCCCTGACCGCTCTTACGACCTTTGAAGCCTGAGTGGAGTGATTTTTGATAAACTGTGCCTCGTCCGCAAATTCAAAGTCAAACAGGATATCCTCATAGCAGACGATATCCCGAAGAAGCGATGAATAAGAGGTTATAAGTATATCGGCGTTATCGGAATTTGAGATAAGGTCGCTTCTCACGGAGGCGGTTCCCATAACCGGAACGCTTGTAAGGGACGGAGCGAATCTGCTTATTTCGCTTTCCCAGTTCAGCACGAGAGACGATGGGCATACCACAAGACATTTTATTTTTCCGCCGCGTTTTTCCTTTTCCGAAAGAATAAGAGCGATCGACTGAAGAGTTTTTCCGAGTCCCATATCATCGGCGAGAATTCCCCCGAATCCGAAATCCGCTATGGTCTTAAGCCATTTGAAGCCGAATTCCTGATAGGGACGAAGTTCCCCCGTGATACCTTCGGGAACAGCGTAGTTCGCCGAAAACGATTCATTATATTCTCTTGTTATTTTTTTGAATTCCTCGCTCCGTCTTATTCTGAGGCCGTTTACATTTTCGGCCAGCGAATCGAGGTACAACATTCTGTATTTCGGAACGTTTATATTCTTTTTGAGAAAATCCTTGTCGGAGATATTCAGAGCCTCCGCCGCGTCGGAAAATTCCCGTATCCCCTCATCGTTCAGATCCACAAAGGAGCCGTCGCGGAGTCTGTGATATTTTTTACCCTTCCGATAAGAAGCGAGAACCTTTACGAGTTCTTTTATATCGTATCCTTCCGCGCTGACCGTCAGAGACAGAAGACCGTCCTTATTCGGAGTCACACCGAGAGCCGGTCTTACGGGCGGGCGGATCTTCATTGCCTTGAATTTATCCGACGCATATATTTCGATATTTTTTGAAAGAAAAGATATGCCTTCGGAGAAAAGTCTGTAGATATCGTCGCTTCCCGAAACCTCAAGCGGGTGAACGGGATCGTTTTCTCTGCGCGTCAAAAATTTAAGCACATCTCTTTCGGCGGTTTTTTCGGCGCGAATATTGGATACTCTGCCCGTTATTCCCGAAAACGCGGGATAAGTCACATTCCCGTAGGTGAAATCAAGTCTGCCGAAGATAGTGTTCGAGTCGGGGGAATCAAGGTAAAGCCTCGATACTGCGTCAGGCGGGATATAATCGCCCAGAATATCCTCGCCGTTTATCATCACGTATTTTTTTACGGTTGAAATGACCGAAGCGCAGAAAGATCCTATATCCGCGGGAGAAATCGAGATTCTTTCGTACTCCGCAAGCTCCGAATATATGGGGAAAACCGCCTGAGAGAATCCCTTTGACGCAATATAAAGCTTTTTGTTTTTTGTATCGGCGAAAACGCTGAACGATTCCGAGCCGAAAACATCATAGCTTTGCTTACAGGACAGGATGAAGAGAGTTTCTTTTTTGTCAAATTCAAGCACGATATCGGGGTCGCGGCGTATTATTCCGTATTCCTCGTCATCGAAAAAAATCGAGCTGCTTTTATATATATCAAAGAAATTTTTAAGAAGCGAATTTTTTATATTCACGGTTTTTGAACTGAGTGAATATCTTGTATCGTTCGCCGAAAGAGCCGAAACAATGAAATCGAAGATTTGCCGTCCTTTTTCGTCGAGAGCCTCGAAGCTGTGAGTGAACGCAAGATTTTTCCCGTAGGAATGGTATCTTCCCGTGCGAAATCTCATAATAAGCTCATAGAGGTTATTCACAACATACATTTTTTCTCTGCCGATCTTAACGGACAGAAACATTTCGTTACGGGAATATGAGGGGAAAATGTGCGGTTCGAGAGTTATACTTCCTGCGGCAGTCTGAGGCGATTCCTCTTCTTCCGTGAGGGTGCTGTAGTCTTTTATAAGGTATTTTACAGACGGCGAAGAACCGGGAGCTTCGGAAGACGGATTATGTGCCGAGGAATACTCCAGAAGAGCGGCGCAGACATGACGGCAGTATCCGAATTTATCGCAGGGTGCGCTGCAGGTGCAGGCGGCGCTGCATACCGTTTTGTCATCGGCGGACAGCACGAAAACACACTTATACTGTTTGTGATCTTCGGAATCGACCACAGCGCGGACCGCTGTTTTCCCGCCGCTCACTGAGAAAATATCCGTAAGCTCCGCACGGGAATTGTTATAGTCATACTCGCCGTTTTGGTAAGTATCGCTGCTCCAGGCGAAAGTCTTTATCTGATTTCTGTCGGGCATAGTTTTTCCTTTCCGCATATTGATTTAATATTGTTACATCAGGTTATTATGATCTCACATAAAAAGATTATTAAATTATTATAACATATATTAAACGGAATTTCAATATATTTCGGAAAAAATAAGCTGATTTGTAATAAAATTCATTCAGTGCGGAGATATTTTTCCCGCCGCTTCCTCCCCTTTTTTCGTTTCAAGTTACTTTTTATTTGAAGTTACTTTCATCGTTTCCGCAATAACCTCCGATTACTTCATATTAGTTGTAACTTCGGAGCTTCAGGGGGCAAAGAGGGAACCATAGGGGCGGGGGAACT
>CAZCUQ010000101.1:0-6540 GCA_964501705.1 uncultured Ruminococcus sp.
ATATCGGAACGCAGTTCTGGAATCAGGGCAGAACTCAGGAGATAAAAGAAAGAGTTCTTCATCTGTGATCATTAACAGACGGAAAAAATCAGACTTCGTTTCTTTTCTCGACATTTTAACAAAAAGGAATTTATGATATGAATTACGGAAATATCAAGGACTGCGACATAGCAAACGGAAACGGCGTGAGAGTTTCGCTTTTCGTAAGCGGATGCACTCACCGCTGCAAAGGCTGCTTCAATCCCGAAACATGGGACTTTGAATACGGTAAGCCATATACCGCCGAAACGGAGGAAAAGATAATAAAACTCGTTTCAAAAGGCTATATTAAAGGGCTTTCTCTTTTGGGCGGCGAACCGATGGAACGGGAAAATCAAAAAGCTCTCCTGCCGCTTCTTCGGAAAATCAAAAAGGAACTTCCCGAAAAGGACATCTGGTGCTACACGGGCTACACCTACAAAAGGGATATCCCTGAGACGGAAGTCACCAACGAGTTTCTCTCACTCATCGATGTCCTTGTGGACGGAGAATTTATGCTTGAAAAGAAAAATATTTCTCTTCGCTTTCGCGGCTCCGAAAATCAGCGTGTGATCGATATGAACGGCTCCCGTGAAGCGGATGATATAATTCTTCTTATATAGTTCGTCTGATACAAAATACACTTATAAGGTCGCGGCAAAATATGCAGACGGAAATTTGCGTGGGATCCCCCTGCTCGGCATCACGGTCTGAGCGGGGGTCTTTTCAACTGTCTTACGGTAAACTGCATTTGAAATTTGACTTAATGCCAAGACGAAATTTGCAAAACAGTTATGAATTTTGCTAAGGATGAAAGTACAAATTGAGGTGTCATTTACTGTAATCGCTTGCTTCGCCGTTTATTTCTTTGCCCGTCAGCTTGTGCCGCTTCGGATTATCACCTGTTTTTCACCTAAAATCCAAAAAAAATTCCTTGAATTTGTATCTGCGTTGTGTTATAATTTTAATAATAATAACTTTCGGAGGAAAAATAATGACTGTGAAAGAACGAACCGCACAGGTTCTTGAGGAAAACAGAGGAAAGTATATTTCGGGCGCGGATATAGCTTCGGAACTGGGAGTTACAAGAAACGCCGTCTGGAAAGCCGTAAATATTCTTAAAAAAGAAGGCTACATCGTAAACGCCGTGACCAATAAGGGATACTGCCTCTCGGAAAAGTCTGATATATTATCCGAAAACTCGCTGAGAAAGATCCTTGAACCGAGATACGCCGCAAATTTAAAGCTTATGAGCAAGGTTACGTCAACAAATACGGTTCTGAGGGAAATGGCTGTCAAGGGCGCTCCGGAGGGGACAATAGTCATGTCTCCGAGACAAAGCGCGGGAAGAGGCAGATTTGAAAACAGACGATTCTATTCCGAAGAGGGCGGGGTTTATTTCAGTATTCTCTTAAAGCCCGACGTCACTGTGCAGAAGTCTCTGATGATAACTACCGCCGCCGCTGTAGCCGCTGCCGAATCAGTAGAAAGAGTTTCGGGCAGAAAAGCTAAGATAAAATGGGTAAACGATGTCTTTGTTGACGATAAAAAGGTGTGCGGGATACTTACCGAGGCGTCTTTGAGAACAGACGGAGCGGGACTTGATTATGCCATTCTGGGTATCGGTGTAAACGTAAGAGAACCCGACGGAGGCTTTCCCGAGGAAATAAAGGCAACAGCGGGAGCGGTGCTTTCGGAGAATGCGGATATTCCCGATGCGCGCAGCCGTATAGCAGGGGAAATAATCAACCGCTTTTTTGAAATTTATCTTCACCCCGACAGCTCCGACTACGTATCGGAATATAAAAGGCGCTCGCTCGTTTTGGGAAAAGAGGTTTATCTTATAAGCGTAAACGGAGATGAAAAAAGAGAAGCGCACGTTCTCGATATCGATGACGAATGCAGGCTTGTAGCAAGACTTGACGACGGAAATATCGTGACCGTTTCTTCGGGCGAGGTAAGCCTTAAACTGAAATGATTTTACGGAGATACTTTCATGAAAAAATTATTGTTTGTTTATAATCCGCATTCCGGAAAGGGAATGATAAGCATACATCTTTGCAGAATATGCGATATGTTCACCAAAGGAGGATATGAGGTGACTGTTCACCCGACGCAGGCAAAGCTCGACGGCTACAACTATATCATGAAAAGAGCCGATGATTTTGATGTGCTTGTGTGCAGCGGCGGAGACGGCACATTAAATGAGACTATCAAGGCTATGATGACTCTTAAATGTGATAAGCCGCTCGGCTATATCCCCGCGGGAACTATGAACGATTTTGCTTCAACGCTTAAAATTCCGAAGGATATGATAGCCGCGACCGCGCAGATAATAAATGCGTCCTACCCTATCCCCGTGGACGTCGGCTCGTTTAACGACGAGTATTTCACATATGTGGCGGCTTTCGGGATATTCACCGCCGTGAGCTATGAAACAAATCAGCAGCTTAAAAACAGTCTCGGAGTTCTCGCGTATATTATAGAGGCTCTCAACACAAGACAGCTTTCGGGAGCGGTCAGCGAATCTTTTCATATGAAGGTCAAATACGGGGGGACCGAAATAGAGGACGATTTTATATTCGGAATGATGGCAAATTCAATGTCGGTCGGCGGCTTCAAGGGTATCACGGGAGACGATGTATGGCTTGACGACGGAATATTCGAGGGACTTCTCGTAAAGCGTCCCGAAAATCTGATGGATCTTCAGGGAACGATAAACGCGCTTATCAGAAGAGATTTTTCCGCTCCCTGCTTTTATTATTTCAAAGCGTCCTCCTGTGAGTTTATCTCGGAGAAAGAAGTTCCGTGGACAATAGACGGCGAATTCGGCGGAAACAGAACAACAGTCGATATCAAAAACTGTCACTGCGCGGTAAAGATATTCTCCGGCGAAAATTCCGTGACAAGAGAAAATGAATGAAAAAACAAAGGGGTAAGGAAAATGGACAAAAAGGAAAAAATCCTGATTTTACGAAAAGAACTTGAAGAGGCTAATTACAATTATTATAATCTCGACGCTCCGACAATAAGCGATGAAGAGTATGATATGAAAATGAAAGAACTGGAAAGACTTGAAGCGGAGTTCCCCGAAATGTCCGATCCGAATTCTCCCTCGCAGAGAGTCGGCGGCACGGCGGATAATTCCTTTGAAAGCGTCGTTCATACCGTTCAGATGGGATCATTGCGGGACGTTTTTTCACTGACCGAGGCGTCGGAATTCATAGATAAGATCTTAGCCGACTATCCGAAAACGGAATTTGTCGTTGAACCGAAAATTGACGGACTTTCCGTATCTCTTGAATATACTGACGGAGTTTTTACAAGAGGCTCCACAAGAGGCGACGGATTCGTCGGCGAAGATGTTACGGCAAATCTGCGCACAATACGAAGCATACCGATGAAGCTTAAAAATGCAGTTCCCTTCCTGGAGGTAAGGGGAGAGGTGTATATGCCGAAAAAAAGCTTTGAGGAATTATGCGAAAAGCAGGAGTTAAGAGGCGAGACTCCCTTTAAGAATCCGCGAAACGCAG
This sequence comes from uncultured Ruminococcus sp., assembly GCA_964501705.1. Lineage (GTDB taxonomy): Bacteria > Bacillota > Clostridia > Oscillospirales > Ruminococcaceae > RGIG4694. Next base: position 3,552 of record CAZCUQ010000101.1, read on the forward strand.
CGGCAGGCTCTCTCAGACAGAAAAGCTCGAAAATCACTGCCGAAAGAAAGCTTGATATCTTTATTTTCAATATTCAGCAGATAACGGGAAAAGAACTGGCGACTCATGAGGAGTCGCTGGAGTATCTTGCGTCTCAGGGCTTTAGGGTAATTCCCGATTATAAAAAAGTTAATTCGCCGGAGAAAGCGGAGGAGCATATCGGTCATATCGGAGATATGAGAAATAATTATTCCTTCGATATCGACGGAGCGGTGATAAAGGTAAACAATTTTGCCGAAAGAGAAGCTCTCGGTGCTACATCCAAAGCTCCGAAATGGGCTGCCGCGTTCAAATATCCGCCCGAGGAAAAGGAAACGATTCTTAAAAGCATTGAGGTAAATGTCGGAAGAACGGGCGCAATTACTCCCGTTGCGGTATTTGACCCCGTAATGCTCGCGGGAACGGAAGTTTCGAGAGCGGTGCTTCACAATCAGGAATTCATTTCGGAAAAGGATATAAGGATAGGCGATACTATCCTTGTAAGAAAAGCCGGAGAGATAATTCCCGAGGTACTCTCGTCCGTAAAGCACGCGGAAGATTCCGAACCGTATTTTCTGCCCGAATACTGCCCCGTGTGCGGAGCAAAGGCTGTAAGAACAGAGTATGAAGCAGTTCTTCGCTGTCAGAATGTAGAGTGTCCCGCTCAGCAGATGAGAAATATCATTCATTTTGCTTCAAAGGGCGCTATGGATATTGAGGGAATGGGTCCTGCGGTCGTAAAGGCTCTTCTTGATGAGAAAAAGATATCAAACGCGGCGGATATTTACTCTCTCAAAAAGGAAGATATCTCTTCTCTTGAAAGAATGGGAGAAAAATCTGCGGATAATCTTCTGAGGGCAATTGAAAAATCAAAGGAAGCTCCTCTCGACAGGGTCATCTACGGTATCGGCATAAGAAATATCGGCGCGGGAGCGGCAAAGCTTCTGTGCGATAAATTCGGAAATATCGACAGTATTCTGAATGCGTCGGAGGATGATATCTCTTTGATAGAGGGATTCGGAGAGGTTATGAGCAAAAACGTTTCCGATGCTTTTAAGGAAAAGCATTTTTCCGAGCTTATCGAAAAGCTTCGCGCCGCGGGAGTTAAAATGGAATACGAAACAAGGGCTTCGGGGGACGGCAGATTTTCGGGGAAAACCTTTGTTCTGACGGGAACTCTTCCGACCATGAAACGAAACGATGCCAAAGCGCTCATTGAGAAATTCGGCGGCAAGGTCAGCGGAAGCGTTTCCAAAAAAACCGACTACATCGTCGCGGGCGAGGACGCGGGAAGCAAGCTGACAAAAGCGGAGGAACTCGGATTAAATATTATTTCCGAACAAGAACTCATGGATATGGCAAAGTAATTATTAACAAAATGTAAATATTATTTTAAAGAAGTAGTTTTCTATTGACAAATATCTGAAATCGGCGTATAATTAATCTGTTAAGATTTTGCGGATGTGGCGGAATCGGCAGACGCGCCGGATTCAGGTTCCGGTGGGTAAAACCGTGTGGGTTCAAGTCCCGTCATCCGCACTTTTTGGGGAGTATCGCGCATAGCTTTTACGGTACTCCCCTTTTTTGCCGAATCCGCTCAAGATTTTTTTATATCTGCCGATATAATTTATAAGGTTTCGAGTTGATTTTGAGAGGTTTTTATCGTGCCGTAGCTGCAGTCGGGGAACGGTTGGAAAAATCCTTTGCATACTCGTCAGACGGCGAAAATCACTCCGACAATGAAGCGGATAACAGCTCGGCGGAAACTCCGGAAATAATGAATTTCACCGTGAACAGGATACTGTCCGAGCCGATGGAAGCTTTCTTTGCTCAGGCGTGTTCTGCCCGAAAACGTTTATGCCGGGATAAGCTGATCCGCAAATAAATACGGAAGAATCATGACTGCCGCTTTCAAACGGGGTCATGATTCTTTTTCCGAAAGAGGAAGATATATGAAAGACCTTACATCCGGGAGTCCGTCAAAGCTGATACTGACGTTTGCTCTGCCTATTGCTGTCGGGAATATTTTTCAGCTGTGCTACAGCTTTGCCGACGTATGGATAGTCGGAAACACTCTCGGAAACAGCGCACTTGCCGCAGTAGGCTCGACGACAACTCTCAATGACCTTATCGTGGGATTTCTGATAGGGCTGACAAACGGATTTTCCGTAATAACCGCACGGTATTTCGGCGCAAAGGATGACAAGGGACTGAAAAGCTCGGCTGCGCATACCGTTATTCTGGGACTTGCCGTTTCGGTGATCATGACTGTTCTGAGCCTTGTTTTTCTGACACCTATACTAAAGCTTCTTAACATACCCGCAGAGCATTTTGACAGAGCTTATTCCTATTCGGGCGTAATACTTGCGGGAATGACATTTTCGTGCGCGTATAACATATGTGCAAGTATTCTGAGAGCAATCGGAGATACCGTTACTCCGCTTATTTTTCTGATAATATCCGCGGTAATGAATGTCGCGCTTGACTATATTCTTATAGCGAAAGCGGGATTCGGCGTTGAGGGCGCGGCATATGCTACGGTCATCGCACAGCTTGTTTCAGCGGTGATGTGTCTTATTTATATTCATCTGAAATATCCTTTTCTGCATTTGTCGAGGGAGGATTTCAGACCGAGTGCCGTTATGGTGAAAAGGCTTTTCGGCTGCGGAATATCCATGGGGCTTATGAACAGCCTTGTGGCATTCGGAACAGTCGCTCTGCAAAGCTCCATCAACACGTTCGGAACGAATATTATCGTTGCGCACACTGCGGCAAGAAAGCTTACAAGCTTTTTTATGATGCCTTTCGGCGTATTCGGAATGACAATGTCCGCATACTGCGCCCAGAACTACGGAGCGGGAAAATACGGCAGAATACGCAGCGGAATAATAAAGACCATAGGCTTTTGCATGATATGGTGCGTTTTTCTTTTAATTCTGATATATACCTGCGCTCCCGCGATGATAAGAAT
>CAZCUQ010000102.1:0-5560 GCA_964501705.1 uncultured Ruminococcus sp.
TGTCACAGCACATATCCGCGCCGAGAACAATAGGGTGCATACTTTCCTTTAAAAAAGCGGTGTACGCGCCGTGCGCGTTATCGACAAGAAGATATGCGCCATGCTTTTTGCAAACCTCCGAGACAGCCTTTATATCGGCAATATTACCGTAGTAGTCGGGAGAAGTGATGTATACCGCATCCGCGTGATATCCCGAAAGAGCCTCGTCTATCCGCTTGGCAGAGACATTTCCGCACACATATGAATCGGTGAAAGCGGTATATACCCATTTCACGTCAATATCGAGAAGCGCACAGGCATTGGCAAACGAGATATGAGCGTTTCTCCCCGCGATGATCTTCCCTCCCGCTCCCACGGCTGTGAGAAGCATTGACTGAATACACGCGGTAGAGCCTGACGTTGAATAGATCGTTTCGGCGGTGTGAAAAAGCTCCGAGGCATTTTTTTCGCTTTCTCCGATGATCCCGTCCGCTTCAAAGAGAGCGTCCGCTCCCTTTATTTCTGTGATATCGTAAATGTAAGCGTCTTTAAATGCGAAGTCTCTGAAAGGAGCGTCTCCCTTATGTCCGGGCATATGAGCGCGGGTGAAATTTTTTTTCGCGTAATTTCTGACAAAATCACAAATCGGTGTATTTATTTTTATCACATCCGAAAGAATTATTTATTCAAATTATACAATATATTGTTATTTTTGTCAAGAGTCTGTTTTGCTGCGCCGCGAAAATCAATTTTCGGATTACTTGTCATTCGATGTTGTTTTTGGGGATAATGGCGGAAGGGAAACAGCGTGCATAAAAAAATATCTCCGAGGGAACATACATCCCTCGGAGAGTACCGCGCCTGTAATATCATTTTTGTGCATATCCGCTATTCTCAGGAAATTCATATATGCAATTACGCTGATACAAAATGCGGATCATTTCATTTTGATATTGTGTCAAGTTTTATTATACTATATCAGTTCACTCAAAAGTGAAACCGCGGTTCTTTTGCGGAAGAATGTTTTAATATGATCTATTTTACAGGCACCAGTTTTCCTCCGTCTGAAAGTATAATGGTTTCTCCGCCAAGGCTGCTGTTTCTGCTGTCGGACTGGCTGTAATATATGATATGACCGTTGGATATTATGTTGGAAAAATCCTCATCCTCATCTGTGATAGCTGTAATATAGCTGTCAGCTGTAACATTCCATGTTGATGTTTCGTCAAGAGCAATGGTCACGTCACCTGTATTTTCGGCATCCGCCGAACCGGTAAACACAGTTTTGTTTTTGAGATTCATGCTTACTGTGCTTATGCTGTCGCAGGTTACATTTCCATTCAGCGTCTGAGCGTCGGCATTTAGCGTAACATTGCCTCCGTTGCTGCCTTCCTTGCCCCAGTTGTTAGTATTATTGCCCGCTGAATTAAGAAGCACTTCCGAACTGAAAACAAGCTTGGTCGCATTAAGATTGATTATTGCGTCGGTGTTTGTTATGTAGAACATGGGACCGGTCGACGAAGTTTTAAGCGAACTGTTTTTTGAAGTAAACACAGCTGTTCCGACTGCCGCGTCTCCGGAGGTGCTTTGATAGAGCATTATGCCGTTCTTGCCCGCTCCCGCGAACGTACAGTTTTCAATCGTAATGGAATTTTTGCCCTCGACAACAGCTATCTGAGAATCCGCCGCTTTGCCCGAACAGTCTGTGGCAGTAATATCTCCCGTAGAATAAATACAGGGTGAGCCGTCACCGCTCGCAAAAAGCTTGCTTGAGCTTACGGTGATCTTTCCGCCGCCTCTGTCAGTGGCAACGGGGGCGCAGTGTGCGCCAAGCGTCTTAATATACATATCCGACGCTGTAATGCTGCCGTTGTAGGTCGCGTCAAGACCTCTTGAAGAATTGCTCTTTGTATAAATTTTCATTCCGCTGACAGTGACTTTTGCGTTTTCTCCCGTTGCGAAAATCGCGTTTGCGCCCTCGGCATCGGTAATTATTTTACCGCCGCTTATCTTAGCGGTACTGTTTGCCTGAACAGCAACAGCGGCGTTAAGTCCGTAGAAATTGCTGTCATCGACGGAGGTGCTGTCTCCCTTTTTGGATATGTTGGTATCGGTTAATTTTAAAGAAGCTCCGTCGGTGACAAGCACGGCCGACTTGTCCGAGTCGCTCACGCTGACAGTTTTTGAAGTGATCTTTTTATTTCCTGAATTAACTGTGTATTTTGCGGAAAGCTCCATGACGTCCTTTTCCTGCTGACCCATGCCGCCCTGCGGCGAAGTCATGCCGCCGTCCATAATATTTATCTCGCTGATCTTTCCGTTGGAATTGTAAACAAGCATAAGTATATCGCCCTCGGAAATATCCGAAAGAGATGCCGGATTGCCGTTTTTCTTCAGTACCTTTTCGCTTTTGATATTAACGGTAAGAGTTTTTCCGTTTTCGACAAATTCGCCCATAGCGCCGCCGTTCTCACCGTCAGGCTTTTCGGGAGGAGTTCCGTTCTCATTTTCGGACATCTGCGGAGGAGTTCCGCCCATATCGCCGTCAGGCTTTTCGGGAGGAGTTCCGTTCTCATTTTCGGGCATCTGCGGAGGAGTTCCGCCCATATCGCCGTCGGGCTTTTCGGGAGGAGTTCCGTTCTCATTTTCGGGCATCTGAGGAGGATCTTCGCTTCCGTTTTGATTTTTTCCGTCGGAAGGAGCGGAGGGCTGTTCATATTCGCCCAGTGCAAGCGTTACCTTTGTGCCGCTAACGGACTTGACCTTTCCGTACTTTACGGTTTGGCTTGTCTGTGCGGACTCGGAAGCGGACACGGTATTTTCCGCCGCGTAAATGCTTGCGGCAGGCATGGCGGACATTGTCATGGCAAGCGCACTGAGTATCGCTATGGTTTTAATTGACTTTTTCATAAATATTTTCCTTTCCGTTAAATTTCAATATACTTATTATACCCCGCAATTCTTAAACTAAAATTAAAAAAACGGGGTGCTTTGTGTAATATCGGTGAAAATATCATGTGTGAAAGGAAACATAAAACACACTGCCTTTGTCCTCCTCGCTTTCGGCTCTCACCGTACCGTTATGATACTCCGCTATCTGCTTGACAAGAGATAGTCCCAGACCGAGACCCTTAGTGTTTCGTGATTTATCGGCGCGGTAAAACCGTTCCCAAATATGGCTCATATCTTCTTCCGGGATACCCGTGCCGTTGTCACGGACGCTCAAAATTATCTCATTGTCACGGCGTTCAAGTTTTACCTTAACAAAACCGTTTTCTTTTCCGTATCTTATACTGTTTCCGATAAGGTTATTGACCATCAGTTCAAAAAGCTCTTTATTAACGGGATATGTGACAGACTCGCCGCACTCAAAGGAAACCTTTATTCCTTTCTCCGAAATAATATTGTGCTCCTCGCACAGCGCGGAGAGCAGACTTGTAAGTTCGGTGTTTATCCTTGTATATTTGTCGGAATGATTTTCTATACGCGAAAAAATAAGAAGCGTTTCAATTATATGAGACATTTTAAAGCCCTGCTTTTGCACATCTCCGATCACTTCAAGCAGTTCATCCCTGTCAGGATCATTCTCTATGGCATATTCGCATTGGGCAAGTATTATTGAAACGGGTGTTCTTAGCTCGTGTGAAGCGTTTGATGTAAATTGCTTTTGCGATTCAAAAGTTTGTTCAAGGCTTTCAAACATTGAATTGAATGTGCAGGATAATTCGTAAAGCTCGTCTTCAGTATCGGAAAGCTTTATGCGTTTTGTAAGGTCTCCGCTTTTTCTTATTTCGTCAGCGGTGGTATTTATATTCGCAATAGGTTTGATAAATTTTCCCGTCAGCATATATCCGCCGCAGAAAGCAAGGACTGTAAGCGCGGGAAGCAGCAATATCAGATATTTGTGCGATAAGAGTATGCCGGCTATGCTTTCCTCCGCGGGAATGATCCCTCTTATCCATATATCCTGCTCATGGGGCAGCTGTATCCATGAATCGAAATAATAATATCGTGTGCCTTCAAGCGTTATCTCCGAGGCGGTATTTGACGGATTATAGGGTATCTCGTCCAATTCATCAAATTTAAATAATCCCAACGAACGCGAACCGTTTTCATGGTAAGCCATGATCTGCACATTATGCTGAATAAAGTCAATGCCCTTTACATCCGTATTCTCGGCGTTTTCCTGAAAAGCATCCGAAACAGATTTATGAGTCATTATTTTATCGGCGTATTTTATAACAGTGTCTGTCAGAAGATTTTTGGTATCTCTTATTCCCATGATTTGATAAACTGTGATAACAATTGACAGGATAATGACGCAGATAACGGTCAGAATAGCCGAAAACCACAAGGTCAGCCTGAATTTTATGCTTTTCCTTTTCATTCCTCTTTCCTCGCTACATAACCTATTCCCCTGACATTGTGAATAAGCTTTGCCCTGCCGGGCAAATCTATTTTCTTTCGCAGCATATGTACATAAACATCCACGATATTTGCTCCTCCCTCAAAATCATATCCCCATACATGAGAGAGAATTTTTTCGCGGGAAAGAATCCTGTTTTTGTTCAGCAAAAGATATTCCAGAAGATAATACTCTTTTCCGACAAGGGCTATCACCTTATCGTCCCGTTTAACAATATGACTTTTCATGTCAACAGACAGATCTTCAAGGGAAATTATATCCGAGGGGTTTCCTCCTGCAGTTCTTGTCACCGCGTTTATTCTCGCGGTAAGCTCGTCAAAGGAAAAAGGCTTCACAATATAATCATTTGCACCGATATTAAGTCCGTTCACCTTATCGGCAACAGCGTCCCTTGCGGTAAGAAAAATAATGGGAGTGGATATCCCCAGGCTGCGGATAAGCTTGACAGCTTCGATGCCGTCCATTACAGGCATCATTATATCCATTATCACAACGTCGTAATCGGCAAACCGCACTCTGTCAACAGCCTCTTCTCCGTTAAAGCAGTTATCTGCATCAAAGCCGTCCGCGCGCAGTTTTTTTACAAGTATCTTATTAAAATCGATGTCGTCCTCAACAATAAGCAGTTTCATACATTTCATTCCCATTTGTTAAAGTTGCCGCAATTATACTATGCGCTATTTCAAAATCACCGCTGTGATTTTTGAAATGCCCCGCTTTACGGGGCGGCGAAAATGTCTGAGCAAAGATCATATACGCAAATTTTTGTTTGGCTTCAATTCAGATTTCCGATGTCGTTACTGTAAATTAAAAGCTTTTAAAAAAACAGATTTACAAATAAAGTGAAAAAAAATAAGATTTATACGCAAAGTCACACATCCTTTTTTGTATCAATTTTCAAATTATTCCAACGCCCGGTCTTGTATCTGACAACGCCCATTAATCCCGTAATAAACCAAGTGAGACAGCTTGTTCCCCAAATCGCCCAATATCCGACAGAGGGAATATGGGTAAGCAGGATAGCAAATCCTATCCGTCCCGCAACCTCCATGAACCCGTTTATCATTGTATAGCCAACGTCTCCCGCACCGTTAAGCAGTCCCCGCGTGGTATGTATAAGTCCGAGAAAAATATAGAAGCACGCCGAAAGCTTCA
>CAZCUQ010000102.1:5570-6512 GCA_964501705.1 uncultured Ruminococcus sp.
CCCGCTCCTATTTCAAGAACGTCCTGTTCCTGTACGAATATCCCCACAATATAGTTGCCGAAGAGCATAAATACCGCAAGCATAATGAGAGAAAAAATCACCGCAGCCTTTACGCTTTGCCGAAACCCTTTTATCACACGTTCTGTTTTTCCGGCTCCGATATTCTGTCCGGTAAATGTGGAAACCGCTGCTCCCAGCGAGGAAAACGGCTGCTGAATAAGCTGCTCGACCCTCATTGTTGCGGTATATGCAGCTATGACCGCTTCGCTTTTAAAGCTGTTTGCTGTTCTCAGAAGATATATCATTGAAATTGAGATAACCGAATTCTGAAGCGCGACGGGAATACCTGTCCCTGCACATTTTAGAATAATTTTTCTGTCGGGTACTATGTCAGATTTGGATAATTTAAACCACGGATTTTTACAAAACGCAAAAATTATGCTTCCGGCCGCTGAGATGCCCTGTGCGGTAACCGTTGCCCACGCCGCGCCGTTTATGCCCATTTCAAACACTATTACAAAAAGCAGATCAAGCAGAACGTTAAGAATACTTGCAATTATCAAAAAAATAAGCGGAGTTTTTGAATCCCCAAGCGCCCGCATTACAGCGTTTATCCAGTTGTATGCCGCAACAGCGGCAGTACCTGCACAGGATATTTTCATATACTGCAAAGCAGCGTCGAAAACACTGTCAAGCGTACCTAAAAGCTTCAGACAAAACGGTACGCAGATAACGGAAACAACGCTTATCAACACGCCAAAAGCTCCGAGAACATAAGCGGAATTCGCGATCAGCTTTTTCACATTATCGTTCCTGCCCGCTCCGAAGCTTTGAGAGATAAGTATTCCGGCGCCGGTCGCAAGCCCTATGCAAAGATTGTAAAAAAGGAAAGTGAACGAACCCGTTTCACCCACTGAGGCAAACGCGCTTTTTCCCAGATAT
>CAZCUQ010000103.1:0-6468 GCA_964501705.1 uncultured Ruminococcus sp.
GAAAAAAATCAGACTCGCGGCAGTGCTGCTATGCATATGTGCGCTTTTGCCGTTTACGGGATATTCTATCCGTGCGGAGGGCGCGGAATATATAACTATCGACGGAAGAACCGCCGAAAAAGAGGGAAACCGCACATTCAGAGGATTTACCGCCGTGCTTTCCGACGGAAATTCCTCTCTGTTAAGAGATTACAAAAAAAATAATCCGCGCGAATATTACGAAATACTTCATATCCTTTTCGACAAACAGACGGGAGCGTGCCTGACGGGAATCGACATAGAAATGGGAAACGGTGCCGCAGACGCGTCAGGCGCGGAAATGCCCGCTCTTCTTTCGGATGGCGATACTCCCGATCTAAGCGTTTCGTTTTCATGGGAATTTGCTTCAGACGCTCTTCATGTGAATCCCGATCTGAAAATCAGTTTGTTCGGAAAAGCCGACCCAGCGTTCGTCAAATCCGCCTTTGAGATAAGCACGGAAGCGGGATATAACGCAAGATACCGCCGTTTCAAAGCCTATATCGACGAAGCGTACAAAAAATACGGTATAAGTCTGTATGCGGTCTATCCCGACTGCACGGAATCCGACTCTCCCGATACGAAATGGATAATTGCTTTTTCCGAAAGACTTAAGGGAGACGAGAACGCTCTTTATAACTATAACAAAATCAGAATTGCCGTATCGGACGAAAGCGCAGGGCTTCTTATCGCAGATAAAATGCTTGCCGATCCTTCTCTTATGAACACGGTAAATATCATCTCCTGCGCGGAAATTCCCGAAAACGCCGAAAAAGCGAAGAATCTCGCAAAAAAATACGGCAAGGAATTCATATTTGCGGGAGGTGATGTCGGAAAAGATCCTCTTGCCTTTGCAAACAGCGTGATAAAATCCTATGCACGGGGAAAAATGACCGCATACAGTCTTATTCCCGCCGTTTTCGCGGGCTACGACAGCGCGAAATACTATCCCGACGGGCTTATCTGCGCCTCCTCGCCGTGGAGCGGATATTACAAAGTGACCGAGGCATTCACGGCGGCGGAGCATTTTACAAGATTCTGCGGGCAAAACAGCCGATTTGTCGAGAGTGCCTCCGCCACGGGCGGATGTGTAGTCCTGGCAGATCCCGAAACCGATGATTTTACGATAATCACGGCAAATGATTCTTCCTCGCCGAAGGAATATGTTTTCAGCGTTTCTCATCTGAAATCCTCCGAAAAAAACCTGAAGGTTTACATTTCCGATTTTTCCGACGGAAATTACCTTATGAAATGCTCCGAGATCAAACCCGAAATTTCGGGGGATGTCTCCTTGTATAAATTTACCGCACCGCCCTTCACGGTCGCGTCTCTCACGACAGGAGACTGCCTGACGGAGTATGACACCTTTTGCAGCAAGGGAGAAAGCCGTCTCGCTCTTCCGTATTCGGAAAGCTTCGATGACAACACGGCGGATTACTTTACCGCTTACAGCGGACTCTTCAAAGCGGAAAACGGAAAGCTTGTCCAGAAAATCACACTCAGTTCGGCGATTTCGGAAAATCTGTTCCCCTGTGCTTCGTTCGGCGACGGAACATGGGCGGACTATTCGGTTTCCGCCGATGTATTTCCCGAAGGCTCATCCGAAAGCTTTGCGGGCATATCCATAAGATACAATGCATCGTTCGGAAAAAATCTTCTGTCGGGATATTCTCTGATGGTGTACGGAAACGGCAAATGGGAGCTTCTGAAGGATTCGGACACGATTTCTTCGGGAAAAACGGCGATGGGAGAACACAATCTGAAAATATCCGCGCAGGGACGCGTTATTTCGGCATATATAGACGAAAAGGAAGTATTTTCTTTCGAGGACGGCGAAAACTTCATCCGTTCGGGACGCGTTTCGATAATAAGCTCTTATCACCGAAATTCCTTTGACAATCTGAATGTCCTTCCTCTCGGCGACACCCCGTATATTGATCTTGCCGATGCCGTGCAGTCGGATCGTCTTTCCTTTTCCGATGAATTTTCGGTAAGCTATCCGTCATATACATATTATGAACGCTCCGTATTATCACAGGACGATACCGATAGCTTCGTCATTGGAGGAACGGAAAGAGCTCAGCTTGCCGACTGCTTTTTCAGCGGAATATCCCATACGGAGGAAAAATACACCGCAAGAATAATCTTCCATTCCAAAACGCTTTTTGTAAACGGTGATTTCCCGGATAATTCGGAAATTACCCTTGACGGAAAAACGCTCGGATCCGGAATATCAGAAAACGGGATAATTCTTTCGGGACTTTCCGAAAACACCGTACATACGCTCTTTATTTCTTCACAGGACGAAATGAGGATAGATTTCATAACTGACAAATTCTATAAAAAAGACAGCAGAGTCATAAAATATTCCTATACGGGCGGCGGATTCTCGCTTATCGGGGAAAATTCCGAGGCTTCTCTTGCGGATATTTATTTTGACGGTGAACTTATCGCGGAAAATATTATCACGGATAAAACGTCTCCGAGAAAGTGCTTTTTCGCTTACGAGACGGACAGCTTCGGAAAACATGAGATAACAATAGAAGTAAGGGCGGGAAAATTTTCTCTTGACGCTGTCGGAACAGATACGAACGATCCCGTAATAAGCGAAAGCTCCCGCGAGCCGATGATCTTGCCCGAACCCGCCGTAACGTCCGAGTATGTTGAAGAAGCTTACGAAGAGGATAACAGTGCTGCCTCATCAGCGGACAGCGAGATCCGAACCGACGCAAAAATCACGGAAGAAAAAAATTCGGACGGAAAAAATCTTGGCTCCGCTTTGATTTCCGCTCTTGCGGCAGGTGCGCTCGTTTATTTTATCTCCGCCAAAAAGCGCAAATAAATGTGTATAAATTGTAAAATTTTAATGCAGTCGCGCTAATTCTATGTACATCGAAGCAAATATGTGATATAATAAATCTTGTGTATAACAGTATCTCAACCGAAAGGATAATAAAATACTATGAATATGGAATTTACCAGAAAGCTTCCGATCCCCCAGGAGATAAAGAAGCAGTTCCCTCTTACAGATGAAGCCGTTAAGATCAAGGCGGCAAGAGATGAAGAGATACGAAAGGTCTTTACGGGTGAATCGGATAAGTTTATTCTTATAATCGGTCCCTGCTCCGCCGACAGGGAAGACGCCGTTATGGACTATATAGGCAGACTTGCCATGGTTCGGGAAAAAGTCAGGGACAAGATCATAATCATTCCCAGAATCTATACAAACAAGCCTCGCACTACGGGTCTCGGCTATAAGGGAATGGTTCATCAGCCCGACCCCAGCAAATCCGAAGATATGCTTGAGGGTCTCATCGCAATAAGAGAGCTTCATACGAGAGCGATCACCGAAACGGGCTTTACCTGCGCCGATGAAATGCTCTATCCCGAAAACCACAGATATCTTTCGGATATTCTCGGTTATGTGGCGGTCGGAGCGCGTTCCTCCGAAGATCAGCAGCACAGGATAGTCGCAAGCGGTCTGGATATTCCCGTGGGAATGAAAAATCCCACAAGCGGCGACCTCGGCGTTATGATGAACTCCATTACAGCGGCTCAGTCGGGTCACACTTTCCTTTACAGAGGCTGGGAGGTAAGATCGAAAGGAAATCCCCTCGCTCACGCTATCATAAGAGGAAGGGTGAATTCTCACGGTCAGTCCATACCCAATTACCATTACGAGGATCTCAGCTATCTCTGCGAGCTTTACGCTAAGGCGGAGTACCTCAATCCTGCTGTAATAATCGATTCAAACCACGCAAATTCGGGGAAAAAGTATCTTGAACAGATAAGAATCTGCAACGAGGTGCTTCATTCCTGCCGTCACAACGGCGATATCAAAAAATTAGTCAAGGGCTTTATGATTGAAAGCTACATCGAGGACGGCGCTCAGAAGATTTCCGAGGGTACATACGGAAAATCTATCACTGACCCCTGTCTTGGCTGGGAAAAAACAGAAAAGCTTATCTACTCTATCGCAGATCAGCTTTAAAAATAATATCCGACAGAAGAATCTCAGTCTGTCGGATATTTTAACGAGGTACAGTATATGGTAAAAACAGATAACTATATGGGACAGATAGAATATTCCTATAAATATATGTCCGATCTTATACGCTATACGGCGCAAAGCTGCTTTGGCGTGGCAAGCCTTAATCCTGCGGATAAGTTCCACAGCTTTTTCAGCTTTCTCAAAAAGGGCGCGTTCAACGACAACGGAGTGGCTGTGGAATACTGTAACGAAAAGCTTTATATCGCCGTTCACATCACAGTGCTGTACGGCACCAATATGTCTTCGCTCTCGGAAAATCTTGCACATAAAATTAAATATACCGTTGAGGATAAAACAGGACTTTCTGTCGGAAAGATAACAATTTTTATTGACGGAATAAAATCGTAAGACTGCTGAAAGGACTTAATATCAAATGATAAACGGTAATTTACTTAGGAACGCGTTTATTGCCTCGGCAATAAATATCGCGGACAGAAAACGCGAGGTCGATGAACTGAACGTTTATCCCGTACCCGACGGAGATACGGGTACCAATATGTCCATGACAATGAGCAGCGCTCTCGCGGAGCTTCAGGACTTACAGGACGGAATATCCGTCTCGGAGGCTTCAAAAATATGCGCTTCGGCAATGCTTCGGGGCGCAAGAGGAAATTCGGGCGTTATTCTTTCGCTTCTGTTTCGCGGATTTGCAAAGGGACTTAAAGATAAGTCCGAGGCAAGTGTGCGCGATATGGCAAACGCATTGTCTATCGGCGTTGAATCAGCGTACAAGGCCGTTATGAAGCCTACGGAGGGAACTATTCTCACAGTTGCGAGAAAAAGCTCCGAAAAAGCGGCGGAAATGCTAAAGATCACAGACGACCCTGTTATTCTCTGGGAAGGCGTTTGCCGCGCCGCCGAAGCGGCTCTCGAAAAAACTCCCGAACAGCTTCCCGTGCTTAAAAAAGCGGGCGTAGTGGACGCCGGCGGAAAAGGGCTTGTAATCATCTGGAATTCCATGCTTGATATTTTCTGCGGAAAAGAAATTCCCAAAACAGCCGTCAGATCCGAAAAAACGGTGCAAAGATCGACAATTGTGGGAGAAATCGACGGAGATGTCATTACTTTCACGTACTGCACGGAGTTTATAGTCAGAAAAAATCCCGACTGCCCCGACGCGTCAAGGCTCAAGGCATTCCTTGAAACCATAGGAGACTGCGTGGTTGCCGTCGACGATGACGACATAATCAAAGTTCACGTTCACACGGATCACCCCGGAAACGCTATTGAAGAAGGACTCAAATACGGCTCTCTGATAAAGCTTAAGATCGACAATATGCGTTATCAGCACGAAAATAAGGCAAGCGACGCAAAATTCGCAAAGGAAAAGAATATTATCCCCGCTGCCCCCGAAAAGGAATTCGGCTTCGCAGTCACTGCAAGCGGAAACGGAATTGAGGAAATGTTCAGGGAAATCGGCGCCGATGTCGTTATAAAAGGCGGTCAGACGATGAATCCCTCCACCGATGATATCATAAAAGCGGCATATTCCGTTCCTGCCGACACGGTTTTTGTGCTTCCCAACAATAAAAATATTATTCTGGCGGCGGAACAGGCGGCTAAGCTCTCAAAAAGAAAAATATGCGTTATTCCGTCAAGGACTATCCCTCAGGGAATGAGTGCGCTTCTTAACTTTGACGAAAGCGCTTCGTTCGATGAAAACCGCCTGAATATGATCAAAGCTCTCGAAAAAGTCTCATCGGGACTTATCACCTTTGCCGCTAGAGACAGCGAAATTGACGGGGAAGAAATCAAAAAGGGCGAAATCCTTGCTCTCGATAACGGACGGCTTTGTTTCTGCGAAAAGAGCATCAACAAGGCGGCCTACAAGCTCACAAAAAAAATGATGAAAAACGGCGCGTCTTATGTCACGGTTATTTACGGCGAGGATGTTTCAGATGGAAAAGCCATGGAGCTTCAAGATATCCTTATAAGCAAATTCGGCGGAAATGTTGAGATCTCATTCATAAACGGAGGACAGCCTGTTTATTACTATATTATTTCAGTCGAATAAAAGACTTCCCGCGCGGAAGTCTTTTTTTGTCATCGTCTTTTTATTGACAAATTTATTAAAATGTAATATAATAAAAAAAACGCAGGAATTTTCGGAGATGATACCTTGAATTTTATTGAAACACGCACAATTAACAGCGGACTTGAAAAGAACCGTGCTGAATATATCCGTATGGCTGAAAATAATTATATCTCACAGCTTGAAACCGCGGCGGAAAAAATATTTCTCGAAAGAAATTTGAGACCGATAATCCTTGTTTCCGGTCCGTCGGGATCGGGAAAAACCACCTCAGCTTTGAAAATTGCGGAATTTGTCGGAAAAAGAGGAGCCGCCGTACATACCCTTTCCATGGACAATTACTTTCTTCCGTCGGACGCAGGAGAAC
>CAZCUQ010000104.1:0-6322 GCA_964501705.1 uncultured Ruminococcus sp.
CGTCTCGTAATCGTCTTCCTCAAGATAGTATATTTCAGAGGAAACCGTTCCGCTGTCGTATCTGTTTATCATAAGAGTATTCTTATCGTATCTTATTTCAAACATAATCTCTTCTCCTTCGTTTTTATCCGATGAGCAGACCTTTACGGAATATCTGTAGTTGTTCATAGTCTGTTCGTTTTCGGAAAACGCGCCGGAGCAGTCTTCCGATATCGCGGCTATCGTGGAAATTATATCGGAGCTTTCGGTATCATCGTGTATTTCCTCCGAAACGGCTCCGACAAGAAGTCCCGAATCGTTTCCCGAATAGGTATCGAATCCCGCTTCTACCACGAGGAAATATTCTCCCTCGTTCATTTCCGAGATGCTGTCGGGAACATACATGGTGCCGGTGTCCATACAGAAATCCTCCTCCGAAGCCGAAAGAAGCATTATCGGAGCGTTGGCTTCGGGATCTTCCTCGTAATAGTCCGAGTAGAAATAGACGTCGTAATTTTCCTCTGTTTCTTCATCACATATTTCCTCTTCGCTCTGCCACGAATAATCAACATAAACGGGAGGCTGATAATCCATAAGCCCGTTTGACCCGGAGGTGGTTTCTTCGGGAATCTCACCGCTCACTGTTAAGGTAACGCTTTCTTCGGTTCCGTAAAAGCAGACCGTGCTTTCGGACCATTCGTCATACGAGGGAGCGGGGGAATCGGTAAAATTCTCGCCGTCCATTGAATTTGTGCCGTCCGCTCCCTTTCCCTCCGAAAGTTTTCCGGATTTTGATTTTTCGGCTCTTTCCGCCTGAGTTTCCGCATCTTCATTTCTGTCTTCGGGCGGCATAGTTTCGGCTGCGGTTTGTGAGGGAGATGTATCAAAAGCCGTTGCTGCCTCCGTTGCTTCAGCTGTTGTTTCGGTTTCCGTCTCTTCGGCTGTTTCAACGGATATTTCGCCGCTGTACGATTCCGTTACCATTCCTTCCTTAACATCGGCTCTTTTCGATGAGCTTATCGCAAAAATGCAGACAAGAGCCGCCGCCATTCCGGAAAGACCTATTGTCCATTTTTTGATCCTTGCCGTTCTGTCGTTTGCCGTGAAGTCAATGCTGATATCACCCGTTTTGAAGTTTTCCTTTGTTTGTTCGTTTATTTCTTTTGTTTCGTTTTCATCGCGTATTTTTTTCATGAGAGTTTCTGTTTCGGAGATAAAAGATTCCGATGGAAGAATACGGTTCATTGATCCTTTATACTCGTCCATTGTTCTTTTCATATATTTATCTCTCCTTTCAGAATTTTTTTAAGAGCCGCGCGTCCCCGTGAAAGCTTAGTTCCGACAGTTGATGTATTATCGCCCGTGATCGCCGCTATTTCCTTTATCGAATACCCCGAATAATAGTAAAGATGCAAAGGCGTACGGTATTTTTCGGGGAGCTTCAGAACAGCGTTTAATACGGTATCGTCGGTTTCCTCTAAATTTTTGTCGTTTTCCGGATATTCATCCTCTAACGGAACCGTTCTGGTCACCCTGCACGATTTCAGATGATTCTTGCATTTGTTGACAGCCGTCCGCATAAGCCATGCTTTTTCATAGTCCTTATCTTCAAACATAACGTTATTCTGCATCAGTTCGACAAACACGTCCTGCGTCAGATCCTCCGCGTCTGCGGCGTTTTTGACATAGGTATAGCACAGTCTGATAATCTTTGCAGAGTAAGCCTCCAGTATGTAGCGGATGTATTCGTCGGTTATCCTGCCTGTTTCGGAATACATGGCTTACCTCTCATGATGGTATGCTTATCAAAGCCCGCGGTACGCGCCGCAAGCGATGAAGAGCAAAAAATATAATGCGCATTATACAGATGGGGTTTTATATATAATATCCCCTTCTGTATTATAAACAATTCAGAAGTCGGAAATTTTTCGTAATATCAGAAAATTAAATTAAAATTAACAAAATGTTCAAAGTCATTCCCACCGAACGACCGCCACATCTCCCTCTTTCAGAGGATCCATAAAGCCCGCGTCTTTTCCGTTAAGAGTAACGGCAATATTTGTTTTGCCTTCGGGAGGGTGCTTTGTATCTATATTTACGAGCGCCATAAGCTCCAGAAATTCATGCCCCGAATTTCTCTGTTCAAGGAGAGTCGGTTTGCCGTTTAAAATAACGGTGATCGGCGCCCCCGCAGGATTCGGAGCTTTTTCGGCGGCGTCTTTATCTTTTTCATTTGACGATTTGTCTGCAAAGCCTTGTTTTTCCGTCTGTGCCGCCTTTTGCGCGAGAGTCGGCAAATTCGTCATCGCAGGCATGGGAGGCGGAGATATCATTTCCTCGTATTCATCCTTATCGCAGGTAACGAGATCGTCTCCGTCGCGGAGAACGTAATCAAACCTCAGGCGTTTTCCGTCCTTCAGGAATACTATTTCCGTGCTGTCGAACGGAAGAGAAAGCATAAGATCTCCGAGAGTTTCTATCACGGATATTTTCACATCGTCGTAATTCTGGATTTTATAATCGTTTGTCACCTTCATATCATTTACGGTGCAGAATGTCCCGAAAGGATACGGCGCGTCGTCCACGGTCACGGTTCTGGAGCTTACATCGCCCGCAATTTCGATTATGGGCATTTCGGCGTTGCTGCCGTTTTCGGCGGGCTTGAAAGAAACGGCGTCTCCGTGGCTTACGGGGGAATCTATGGAAGCAGGTACGCCGTTTATTGTGATCTCGGCGGGAGAGGATATTTTCCCGCTCACGGTCTTTCTTTCGCCGTTTAAAACAAACACAAGATTTCTGCCTGTTTTTCCGATTATCTGATTTGGCTTGTATCCCGCCATTCTGAGAAGATCGACGACAGTGATTTTTTTCGTGTCGAATACGCGTATTTTCTCGCCGTTAAGAGTTATCGTGGAGAAATCATATCCGCGCTGAACAGTCGATGTAACGCCTATTCCTATCGGGGTCACGAATTCGGGGCCTGTTATGTCAAGGTTTCCCGTATCAATGTTACGCATGAACTGTCTTGTTCCGACCACAACTCTTTCTTCCGGGATATCAAGCTTTTCAGCCATGATCCTCGCAAGAGACGGAATCCTGCTTCCGCCGCCAACGAGAAATACCGCTGCGGGAGACTCGCCGCCGTTTGCTTCGAGAATATTATCCGAGATCGTTTCGGCGAGCATATCTACGGTAGGATAGAGACTCTCGAAGAATTTGTCCGAATCCACCACCGTTTCTATTCCCAGAATATTTTTGAATTTTATATCTCCCTCGCCGCAGCTTAGCTTCATTTCCTCTGCCGTGGGGAAATCCACGAGATATTTTCTTATTATATCCTCGGTTATCTCATCGCCCGCGACGGTAGCCATAGCGTAAGCGACGATACTTCCGTCACGTGATATCGCGATATCCGAAGTACCCGCTCCTATATCGACGAGCGCAATGTTGATAAGCCGAACCTCGGGCGGAATAATTACGTTCATGGCCGCGATAGGCTCAAGGGTAAGGCTTTTCACGGTAAGACCGCACATATCCGTAACGGAATAAAGGCTCTCCACAACGGGGCTTGGAAGAAACGCCGCGATTATTTCCGCCGAAGCCGTTTTTCCTCTGTGCCCGATAAGGCTCTTTATCGGGTAATCGTCGAGGAAATATTTTACGGCGGTATGTCCCACGCAGTAAAAGGATGCTCCCTTGTTTTCGGAATTTTCATCGAGCGATTTCTGAGCACTGCCGATCGCTTCCGTTTCGAGGAATTTTAACATATCGTCGTTTATATAGCCCTTGTCCTCGATATCTATGGAGGCTGTCACGTGACAGGTTTTCAGAGCGCGTCCCGCCGCGGCTATAGATACCTCGGAAAGCTTTATATCGTTTTTGATCTCAAGTTCTTCCTTGACTTTTCCCGCTATTTTTGCGACCTCGCTGATATCCTCTATCTGACCGTCTGTCATTGCCCGTATCTTATGCGGAACGGAGAACCAGTCGTCAACCACGAAGTTATCCTCCGTTTTGTGACCGAGGATTCCCACAACAGTTCTTGTTCCGATATCGAGGGCAAATATCTCGTTTTCGGTCTGAAGTTTTACCGCTTTTTTGCTGTTATTCATAAACAACCGTCCTTTTTTGTTCATATTCCGAACAGATCAAATTCGGGAGTAAAATTTTCGTCCGCCGAGGTTCTGTCCTGCATAAAGCCGCAAAGACCGAGCTTCACAGCCTCGTCAAGGACATAATCGTATTCAAAGCCCGATATCTTTCGGTTTATTTTTTTTATTTCCTTTGCTTTATACATAGGCACATACTGGCTCATAAGGCTTAGCAGGAAATTATCTCTCGGAAGAGCTTCCGCCAGAAAGTTCAGGATATTCACGCTGTCATGCCGTCCTCCCGGAAGAATAAGATGTCTTATTATAACGCCTTTTTTCATGCGGCCGTCCGAATCGCGGATGATCTTACCCGTCTGACGGCACATTTCCTTTACTGCCTCGGAGGCGTACTCAAAATAATCGGGAGCGTCTGAATATTTTCCCGAAAGGGTACTGTCCATATATTTTAAATCGGGAAGATAGATATCTATATATCCCTCAAGCATTTTAAGAGTTTCCGTTTTTTCGTATCCGCCGCAGTTATATACAACGGGAATACGGAGTTTTTCTTTGCAGATATCGAGCGCGGAAATTATACGCGGGACAAAATGCGTGGGGCTGACAAGCTCGATACATGCAGCTCCCCGACGCTGCAAATCAAGAATTATTTCCGAAAGTCTTTCTTCGGAGATCTCTTTTCCGTAGCCTTCCGCGGATATCTTTGCGTTCTGGCAGAAAACGCAGTCCAGAGAGCAGCCCGAAAAGAAAATCGTTCCCGCGCCGTTTTTCCCCGCGATACAAGGTTCTTCCCATTTATGGAGGCAGGCTTTTGCAGCTCTTATTCCATCGGGCATCTTGCAGATACCCGCGCTGCGGGTTCTGTCGGCGCGGCAGTTTCGGGGACACAGAGAGCAGCTTTTAAAATCGTAATACATTAAGACCTCCTCGGAAACCGCCGCAAATATTAATCAATATGATTATAACACATATTCCGTAATTTTTCAAGGCTTTTTTGAAATATGTTGCAGCAATGCTTGACATATTATATTTTATATGGTATAATGTAGTTATCGCTGTAAACGCTTTAATGATTTTAAAAATGGAATTACCGTGCGGATATATCAAGTTTAAGGATCTTTTTTGCGTTTTCGGAAAAGATTTTCCGCTGTGTTTCCTCGTCAAAACCGTAGCTGCATATCAGATCGGCGAATTTCTTTTGAGGCGCCCATGGCGAATCGGTCGCAAAGAGGATCTTGTCCGCTCCGTGTTTAAGGATTATTTCCTTTGATTTTTCATAATATCTGTCAAGCACGACGGCTGTGTCCATGTAAACGGGTTTTCCGGCGAGCTTATCGAGAACCTCGTCGTACATATCGCATCCGCCGAGATGAGCGAGTACAAGCTTATCATCAATTATTCCCCTGAGTTTTTCAAGGACTTTCAGCACCATATCGGGAGTGCAGTGGATATCATCGGGGTAGCCGACGTCAAGTCCCGCGTGAGTTATAACGTACAGATCTCTTTTCGCGGCTTCTTCAAGTATGGCGATAATCTTAGGGTCATCGAAATACACTCCCTGGTAGTCGGGGTGGATCTTTACGCCGAAAAGCCCCGCGTTTTTTATGTCGTCGAGAACTGCTCCGATATTTTCGCAGTCCGGGTGTACGGCTCCGGCATAGATTATTCCCTCTTTGCCGTTTTCTTCCTTTGCGAGACGGTTGATGGATTCGACCTGACGGGGAGATGTCGCTACGGGCAAAACGACGCTGAAATCTATCCCGCTTTCCTTCATGGATCTTTTCAGCGACGAAAGAGTGCCGTCTCTGAACGGCTGTATCTTTCCTTTTTCCGCGAGATACGCAATGGTTTTCTCCGCTATTTTATCGGGAAAACTGTGAGTGTGAAAATCTATTATCATTTTAATTCCTGCTTTCTTCCGATTTTTATCGGTTGATATATTTTTATCATATCACAAAAATATTAATATGTAAAGGTGATTTTATGACAATTGTTGATTTGCTCGAAAGAAACAGCCGGGACTTTAAAAACGAGACGGCTCTCGTTGAGATAAGCCCCGAGCTTCCCGAAACAAGACGTCTCACATGGCGCGACTACGACCTTGTTCAGCCTACCTCGCGCACGGGAAGCAGACGAGAGATAACATGGGGTACCTTCAACGAAAAGGCAAGCCGTTTCGCAAACGCTTTGATGAGCAGAAACGTGGCTGTATTGAATTTCAACATGTTTCTTTC
>CAZCUQ010000105.1:0-6067 GCA_964501705.1 uncultured Ruminococcus sp.
CTCTTGCAAAATGTAAAAGAATCTGCTATAATTAAATAAGGACGTATCTGTAATATAGAGGAGGTACCCATTATGCAGAACATTATATCCGTGATCGCCGATAAATGCGTGGGATGCGGCGCTTGTATGAAGGCTTGCCCCGCTCCCGAAGCAAACGGCTTTAAAACTCTTCCCGACGGCAGAAAAGTTTGCGAGATAAACGATGATAAGTGCATTGTCTGCGGGAAATGCCTTTCCGCCTGTCCTCATGACGCAAGGGATTACGACGATGACATCGATAAATTCTTTAAGGCAATAAATCAGAAAAGAGTTGCGCTTCTTGTTTCTCCCGCGATAAAAACCGCGTTTCCCGATACCTGGGCGGAGGTTCTCAAATGGCTCAAGCAGGAGGGCGTGTTCGCTATATACGATCTGTCGCTCGGCGGAGATATCTGCTCGTGGACAACGTTGAAGGCTGTCAAGGATAATAAGATAAAATATGTTATCTCTTCCCACTGCCCCGCCGCCGTCAACTATGTTCTTACCTACAGGCAGGATCTGATACCCGATCTGTCCCCCGTATACAGTCCCGCATTCTGCATGGCTGTGTACCTGCACACATATCTTAAAAATAATTTTTCAATCGCTTATCTTTCTTCGTGCCTCGCTTCAAAAACGGAGGATCCCGACGGAAATCTTATAGAATTCCACCTGACGTTCAAACGCCTTGAAGAGTATCTTTCCCGCAAGAAGGTAATTCTCAGAAAAGCGGGCGACGGCGCTCCCGTGTATAATTTCGACGATGAAATAGGTACTACGGGCGGAATGCTTATCCGTCCCGCGGGACTTCGCGACAATATCTGGGCGAGAGAACCCGAAGTAAACGTTTCTTCGGAGTCGGGAAGCTCCGTCTATGACAGAATAGTTGAGTTCGGGGCTACGCCGAAGCATGTTCATCCCGTGATATTTGACGCGCTTTCCTGCGAACGAGGCTGCGCTGCGGGTCCCGGAGCCGATATCGATGTAAATTCTTTCCGTTTGCAGGATATCCTCCGTCTGGAAGAGCTTGACGCAAAAAGCAGAAGAAAAACAGGTATCATGAACGGTCCCGACAAACAATACAAAAGATTCGACGAAACCTTTAACATGAAGAGCTTTATGCGCGAATTCAAGGCAAACGGCGAAGGAACGGGCAGAATCGCCGATGCGGACCTTAATTCCGCTTATATGAAAATGGGTCTTGTTTCCGATGAGAGCAGAAAATACAACTGCCGCGCCTGCGGAAACAAAACCTGCCGCGATATGGCGGAAAAAATCTTCCGCGGACAGGAGATCCCCGAACACTGCATTGTTTACGCGAGTTCCTCATCATCGGCTCAGACCGCCGATCCCTCCGTGTCCGAGAAAGTCGGCAGAATGACTGAAATGGCGGAAAAGGTCGGAGCGTTCGCAAATCATCTCCTTGCCGATATTGAGAATATATATGCGAGCCTTTATAATATCGACGACGCAAACAGACAGTCCCAGCACCGTTCGTCCGTCGTAAGGGATATTCTCTCGAAAATAGTAGGCTTCTGCGAGGGCTGCGAGAATATTGACCGACAGAATCTTAATATACTGACATCAACTCTCGAAAAGCTTCAGACCGCCATTGAATCCCTCAATACGCTCATCGATGAGAGCGCCGCAAATTCCAATACCATAAGAGAAGCTATGAAAGAGGTAGCCGACAATACCACGCAGTTAAACGTAATGGTCGGCGAAATGGCAGATCCCGTGACTGCTCCGAAATACGAAGAATCAAATACATAAGATCTCTGACCGTGACGACTGTGTTCCGTCCCGATCGGACATCGGACATCCCCGGAAAACGGTGCGCGGCCGGTGACAAAATCTTTCGCCATCAGCTGTACTCGGTTTTCGGGGGATGTCTTTTAATAAAAATATGGTTTGGTGATGTTATGGAAAAATCGGGACTTGAAAAAGAAAGAAAATTTCTTATCGAAAAATATCATGCGGATATCGCGGATGAAATAAGATGGGATATCGTTCAGACTTATCTTTACAAAACGTCTCCCGATATTCAGAGAAGGATCAGAAGAATAACGGCGGACAAAGAAAAAGTTTCATACTTCTACACCGAAAAAAAATTTATTTCTGACGGCGTAAGAGAGGAAAATGAAAAAGAGATCCCGGAGAGCGAATATAACAGACTTTTATCCGATGAAGCGGATCGCTCTCTTGTCGGCATTGCTAAAACGCGCAGGATTTTCGATCGTATGGGTCACAGATTTGAAATGGACGAATATCCGTTTTCGGATAAATACGCGACGGTTGAAGCGGAGCTTGCGGATATAAACGAAGAAATTGTTTTTCCCGATTTTCTGACGGTGATAAAGGAAGTTACGGGAGATGAAAGATACAGTAACGCAAATCTTGCTCTGCGCCGGGCTTTTCCGGATGAAGAATAACAAAAACCGTAAAATGTTCCTTATGATTTCGGATTTTTTTGTGAATATCCACAAACTTTTTTTATTGTGAGATTTTTTGACATTCTGAATACATTTATATACAGAGGGGTTTGCAGACAGATTTTTTTTCTATTTCCCCTTAAAATGGCAGTGTCTTTGTTTTTTGGAAAGGAATAATTATGATGAAAAAAATAACGGCGGTTCTGCTTGCCGTCATGATCGGAATTTCCGCGTGTTTGTTCAAGGCGGGTGCGGAAAACTCCGAAAATGAAAATAACACCTACAGCCTTGAAGATTGTACCGCTAAGACCGAATGTATAGTTCTGTGCGTCTACGAGGGGAAAGCGGACGATTGCTGCAAATTCAAGGTTGTACGTATGTTAAAGGGAAATATTGACGGAAAATATTTCTATGTGACAAATACAGGCTCGTACGGAGACGGTTTCATTGCGGGAACAAAGTATGTACTGTATCTTGACAAGGAAGTTTCGGTTTATTATACGAGAGATATTTTCACTCCGACAGAAAACATTTACTTTTCCGCCGACAGCAAAAACAATATCACCGGAGTGACTATCGACGGAGTTTTTTATGAGGAGCTTCAGCTGAAAACCGTTTCCTCGCTCACAAAATACACCGATTCGGTAAAATCCGTCTGCGCGGCTGAGGATAATTTTATCCGCTCGGAGAATTTTGACACGATTTATGAAGAATCCGATATCATTGTAAAAGCAAAGGTCGTGCGCAGAGTTGACGAATTTTCCGATGGCATCGGGATATACGAATGTACTCTTTCGGAAAAAATAAAGGGTGATATTTCCGAAAAATTCAGCGCGATACTTTTTGATAACCGGGTTAGAAACGGCAATGAATATTATTTCCTCTTTGATGAAAAAACCGATAAGGGATTCTATGTTTTATCCTCTAAAAAAAGCATTTACGGCGCAAACGACAAAAGATTCTCTTCTTGAAAAATCAAAAAACGTCCGCTTTCGCAGACGTTTTTTATTTCCGATATTTTAATAGGATATTATTTCATAGCCTGTTTCGGTGACAACGAGCTGAACCTCCCACTGTGCCGACGGCTTGCGGTCGGCAGTGTAGACTGTCCAGCCATTTTGCTTATCGGTGGTAATTCTTGCTTTTCCCATATTTACCATAGGCTCAATAGTAAAGCAAAGTCCCGGAATAAGAAGCATTCCCGTTTTCGGACGGGAGACAAAGCTCACCCATGGATCTTCATGGAATTCAAGACCTATTCCGTGGCCGCCTATCTCACGGACAACGCTGTAGCCGTTTTTCTTTGCGTGTTCGTTGACCGCTGCGCCCACATCGCCCAGAAAAGCGAGAGGTTTTACCTGTTTCAGACCGACTTCGACACATTCCCTGGTAACATCCACGAGCCGCTGCTTTTCGGGAGAAACATTGCCTATGCAGAACATTCTCGATGAATCGGAGAAATAGCCGTCTCTTATAGTCGAAGCGTCCACATTGACGATATCTCCGTCCCGAAGTTTTCTCTTTGTCGACGGAATCCCGTGACAAACCTCTTCGTTTATCGAAACGCAGACGCTTTTCGGAAAGCCCTCGTAGTTCAGCGGAGCTGGTATCCCGCCCATTTTCTTTGTTTTTTCGTATACTATTTTGTCAATATCGTAGGTAGACATTCCCTCGGCGATCTGATCGTTCACGGCATCGAGAACTGCTATATTTATTTCCGCCGATCTTTTCATACCGTCGATCTGTTCTTTTGTTTTTATAAGTTTTCTTGAGGGAACCTGACGCCCCATAGCGACGGCTCTTTTTATTGCGTCGTCATATTTACCGTGACATTCGGGATAAGGGAGATCACTTCCGCAGAAGCATTTATTTTTGACCTCGATTTTTTTTATCATACAAAAAATTCCTCCTCACACTTTTCTATTATACTATAAAATAAGAAAACAGATATGAATATTATATGAATAATAACAATTTTGTGTGTTAAGAAGGTGAGAAAGGCTAACTTTTGTTTTGCATTTAATCAACGAGTTTCGGCTCAAAGGTTTCTTTCCACGGAAGTCCCCACTTATTAAGCGCCTCCATGAACGGATCGGGGTCAAATTCCTCAATATTATAAACTCCTGCTTTTTTCCATTTTCCCGTCATTACCATCATAGTGCCTATCATAGCGGGAACTCCCGTTGTATAGGATATAGCCTGTGAGCCGACCTCGGCATAACATTCCTCGTGACAGCAGACGTTATAAACGTAGTAATTAAGCGGTTTTTTGTCCTTTTTTCCCTGCATGATGCAGCCGATATTCGTTTTTCCCCTGGTACGCGCGCCGAGTGAGGCAGGGTCGGGAAGAACAGCCTTTAAAAACTGCAAAGGAACGATTTTCTTTCCCTCAAAGTCAATAGGCTCGATAGAAGTCATTCCAACGTTCTCAAGACATTTAAGATGAGTGAGATAACTCTGTCCGAAGGTCATGAAAAAGCGTATTCTTTTTATCCCCTTGATATTGAGAGCAAGCGATTCAAGCTCCTCGTGATGAAGAAGATACATATCCTTTTTGCCTATTTCAGGAAAATCGTAAACGCGCTTTATTTCCATGGGCTTTGTCTCGATCCATTTTCCGTTTTCGATGTAGCTTCCGTTAGCGCTGACCTCGCGGATATTTATTTCGGGATTGAAATTTGTGGCAAACGGATATCCGTGATCTCCCGCGTTGCAGTCGAGGATATCGATATAGTTTATCTCATCAAAGTAGTGCTTCTGTGCATAGGCGCAGAAAACTCCCGTTACTCCGGGATCGAAGCCCGAACCCAGAAGAGCGGTGATACCCGCCTTTTCAAAGCGTTCCCTATATGCCCACTGCCATTTGTATTCAAATTTTGCGGTATCGACAGGTTCATAGTTTGCCGTATCGACGTAATCCACCTTACATTCAAGGCAGGCGTCCATTATTGTAAGATCCTGATAAGGGAGCGCGAGATTAAGGCATATGTCGGGTTTATATTCCTTCATTAATTTTACGAGTTCTTCCGTATTATCGGCGTTTACCTGAGCGGTGGAGATTTTTGTTTCTGTTTTATTTTCAAGCTCCGCCTTTAATTTGTCGCATTTTGATTTTGTTCTTGAAGCTATCATTATTTCTCCAAAAACGTCCGAATTCTGACAGCATTTATGGATCGCAACTCCCGCAACTCCTCCGCAGCCGATTATTAAAGCTCTTCCCATGATAACTTTCCTCCGTATTTTTTGTCCCTCCCCGTCGGATACAGGGAGGGACGAATAATTTTTATCTTCAGTCTCCGAAAGAAACTCCGATATTCTTAGCCGTGCGTACATACGAGCAATCGGGGTCAACGAATTTCGTTTTGCCCGCGATATCTTCGAGCTTATTTTCGCCGATAGCTCCGTTTATCATGGCAACGGTGCAGCCGAATTTCTTTTCCGCGATAAGCTCCGCCGCTCTCACGCCGAATTTGGTTGCTAAAATTCTGTCGTAAGCCGAAGGGCTTCCGCCTCTGAGCATATGTCCCGGAGTGCAGACTCTTGTTTCAATCCCCGTGCCTTTTTGAACCTTTGCGGCAAGAGTGGAGGTAATTGTAATGATTCCTTCCTCCGCGCGT
>CAZCUQ010000106.1:0-6046 GCA_964501705.1 uncultured Ruminococcus sp.
GAGCGGGAGGAGGCGCAGGAAGTTCCTCCTTACGCATTTCCTCACAGAGCATTTCCCGAACGGCGTTTTCATCTTGTACAAAGTTGACGGACGCGAATTTATCGGAAAAAGAAACGGTAAACCGGCGGGAAAATTCCTCTGATAAAAGCTTTGCAAGCTCGGTATCCGCATGAGCTTTTTTCAAAAGCTCCGCCCCGCCGTTTTGCAGGATGACGGAAATTTTTCCGTCATCGCAGGAAATTTCGGCGTCTTTTGTGTGTCCGTTTATCACCGCTATCTTTCTTTTAAGGTTAAGAACAGCCTCGTTCACATACATAACGTCAAAGAGATTCGGAGCATACCGGCAGCGCAGATGAAGCTCCGAAACTCCGACAGCCCTGGCGTAATCCGTTTCAAAGGCCGCGATGGACGAGGCTTTTAAAAGAATTGTAAACTTAGCGTAAATCGAAAGCTTTGTATATGAAATATTGTGTGTAAGCTTTAATATTTCGCCGTTTGCTATATCGTCGGGTATTTTTTCCTCAAATCCCGAAAAGAATTCTTTTATGAGCATTTTAACTCCTTGTTATTTTTTGATATAAGCCTTGACAATCTCACCGATGTACGAAACGTGATAATCCTTTTCCGGATACCATTTTTCATCGTTTTCTTTAAATGTGAAGCAGCCTTCGTCAAGCTTCTGAACATATGCCTTTCTGCATACGAGTATAAGCGATGCTTCCTCAAACGACACGGCAGAATAATCCTGATTATTAAGAAATAGCGGAGAAAGTCCTGTTCCCGATACCTTGTCAACGTCTCTTCCGCTGTTCGAGCCGCAGAAAGAGAGAGCCTTTCTGTATTCCTCATCAAAGAAAGAAACCGTGAAATAATCTTCGCTGTCAACAAATTCCTTGGTGTATCTCTGAGGTCTGATAACTGCCGTGAAGGTATTTTTTCCCCACATAACGCCCGCAAACCCCCATGCCGCAGTCATCATGTTAAATCCGTTCTCGTTGCCCGCCGCAATGAGAAACCACTTTTTTCCTATGTACTCATAGGGATTAAAGTCAAGCGAGTTCATTTCGCTGCCGTCGATGATCTTAAAATTTTCTGTACTCATAAATAAGAATCTCCTTTATCAAGATAATATTTCCGAAAGCTTTTCTGCCGTAATTTCATCCGATGGGTCAAAGCTTTCGGAGGAAGCATATTCGCATATACTTTTTACATATGCCGAAACCGCTGAAGATATGTTTATTTTTTGGGGATTTAACGTACAAACTATAATTTTTCCTTTTTCCGACTTTGCCTCAAAAAGAAGGGAAAGACGATGATTTCTTTCGGTATTGTCGATAGTTCTGACGATAGGGTGAATATTCGTGCCGTCAAGCACGGCGCATTTTGAATTAACTATAATATCATACCACTCGGGAGTTGTGTAGGGTTCGCTCTCAAATCCCCCAAGCGCCTTATGCGAGTTCTGTATTGAAAGACCGAGAGTGCCAACGGGTTCGGGTTTTCCGACCGATCTTGAAATAGCGGAGAACATTCCGTAGCACCAGAAATCCGTGCAGTAAACGCTTTCGACACCGTTGACATCATCTGTAAAAAGAAGAACATTCTTTCCGTCCGAAAACTCCGAAACCGCTCTTTCTTTGTCGGTCGTGACAACGAGAGCATCGGAATTATACGAATTTATATCTGCTTTTTCATTCGGGAAAATACAGAGGGTATATTCATTTTCATATTTTCCCATGGAAATGCGAAGCTTTTCCTCGCACTGTCTGTCAGTGATGATCTTAACGTGAACCGTTCCCAGAGAATAAACCCCGTGAGATTTAACCTTTGAAAGAGAAAATTCAAATTTGTCTCCGAAAATATACACCTGAGCGCTCCCGTAGGAAATATCCTCATTTCCGAAATGCGAAACGATTATTTCTGCTGAAAAGTCCTCTCCGTCGTACAGTACAAACGAATCAAACGAAGCTGTTATAACGGTATCTCCGTTGAAGAAGTTCCATTCTCTTTGGGAAATAATGCCTTTATTTTCCATAAAAACATTAAGTATGCCGACGCACGCCGTTCCCTGTCCGGTGAAATCCTGAATATCAAGAAGCTGATAACCCGAAAGGCAGCGGCTTCGGCGAGCAGCCTCAATTTCCAGCTTATAACATTGTGCGGCAAGTTTTCCCGAACAAATAAAATTATCACGTGCGAATTCGCCCATTCCCGCGCTGTCGAGTTTTTCTTTAAAAACCTCAAGATTGACGGGTTTGAGCGTTCCCGTAAATTTCGGGATATCGCCGTAGTCGGGGTAGGAGTAATACTGACCGACCTCGTGAGAAATAACGGGCTTTTCCGGGATATATCCTCCCCCGCCGAATGTCTTGACCTTTTTCACACCGGTGCCGTACTGAATTTCAATCTCTCCGTTTTCATTTTCAGCCGACAAAATCCTGCTTTTATCGAAGAAAATATCGTAGTCATGCGAGGTATTCGGTTTTTCGGTCTGAATAAAGCCCTGCGGAGCGTCGCACATCGCATAGGAACCTCTTATGAGATATTCCTTGTCGAAACGAACGCCGACGAAGAAGTCCTCGTTTTTTACTTCGCTGGGATAAAACTGAAAATTATTCGAGCCGCCCGTGTAAAGAATATCGCTGTTCAGATCTTTAAAAATGCCGATTATCTCGTTCAGTCTGTCCGCACTCCCCCAGAGTTCATTTCCGAGGGACATCATCACAAAGGACGGATGATGAGAAAATTCCCTGATTATACGCAGTCCCTCGTTAATGAGATATTCCTGTTCGCCAAGGTTACACTCCTTGTCGTCTGAGGCGTGGATAGTTCCCCAGAAAGGAAGTTCGGGCTCCATATATATTCCAAGCTCGTCAGCCGCCTCAAAAGCCGCGTCGGGAGGTGTGCAGGTATGGAAACGGTAGTGATTTATCCCATAGCTTTTCGATACTCCGAGAACGCGGAGCCACGATTCTTTATCCATGGGAGCATAGCCCGTCATAGGGAATATCATTCCGTCATGCTTTCCGCGCATAATGGTTTCTGTGCCGTTTATTTTAAATCCGAAGCTGCCGTTTTCCCGTCTGAAAACCGAGAGCCGTCTTATTCCAAAGGATATTTCGTATTGATTTCCATTTTGAACAGAAATCTTCAAAAGATAAGTTTTCGGAGTAAACTCGCTCCATTTTACGGCGTTTTCGGGAACATCAAAGGAAAAAGAATTTTTCCCCTCACAAATTGGAGCATTTGTTTCGGGAAGAATATCCTCCGCAGAAAAAACCGCCAAAAGCGGAGCGTCCGACTCAAACGAAACGGTTACGGAGTTTTTGTTTTCATCGTAAGAGAAAGCAAACCCGCGAAGCGCTCCCCTTTTTTCGCTTGTCAGAGATATCTCGCCGAGTATTCCGTTCCAGTTTGTCTGAGTATCGGGAGAAGTCATATGTCCGCCCTTTGTAGGATAATCAACATTGGAGACAAGCACACAAAGCCAAAACTTTTTCTTAACAAATTTTGTAACATCGAAGATATGCGGTGTGCAGAGAGAATTATCCCCTCCGACATAATCCCCGTCCATCCATACGCGCGTGATCCTTGAACGTTCAAATTTCAGCGTAAATACATCTCCCGAAAGAAACTCATCGGAAAGAGTTATTTCACGTCCGAACCATGCAAAGCCCTCAAAGAGATAAGGATCGTATAAAAATCCCGTTTCCCTTTCAATATGCATTTTGCTTTTTTTCGCTGCGGAGACCGTATCGGGGAGGATCATTTCATTGTCATATTTTTCAGCGCAGTTCAAAGGTTCCGAAGCGCTTTTTCCGTTGTCAAGGCGAAGCTCCCACTGTCCCGACAAATCCGTTATCATCATTATTCTCACCGCCAAAAAGTTTTTTCCGATAATCAATACTGCCGCACAGGTCATATGCGGTATATCCTCAGTATATTGTACCACTTTTGCTTTTTTTTGTCAATAGGCAAGAATAATAACACGAACATACGCGTGAATATCAAATCTCATAAATCTCATTACAAATTATTAAAGATTCAGTGACAATTTAAATTCAGAAGTCTTGCAAATTTTACGTGTACCCTGAATCCGTAGAACTCAAACCGGCGTAATCCCAATAAATCGGATAGCTGCGTTGTTTGCTGCATATTTTCGGTACTGTTTTCCTTCACCCGCCGGGTGAAGAAACCTTTAGCGGCTTTTTGGCTCAACAATGACGTCGTTACGTTGTTTAAGGCTTGTTGTCACTTAATGAACTCTACGGAATCAGGAATAGTTATTCAGGGTATTTTCAATATATCACGGCTTGTTCGGCTTTTGGGAATGATCCGTATAAAAATCATTGTCATTGCTTCAGTAATAATGTAATCTGTGCCATTTATTATTCATGACCTTTATTTTTTATACTGTTCGCTAAGATAAATGCTGATTCGGTCTTGTATAATTTCACACACTTCTTCAGCGGTTTTTGACCCGTTAAAATAAGTTTCCGATTCCTCAGAAATAATCGTGCCGATAGTCTCTCCGTAACCGCCGCCGCTGCTGTACGCGGAGCTTATTTCTGAAATTACGGCGTTCATACTTTCTTCAGAGGACTTATATTCATAGCTTATATTATTTCCGGGAACGGAGCTGTGAATAACCCCCTCCTCGCTGCCTTCCATCTCGCTTTCATACAGTAATGAGAGTACCTCCGCGTTGATCGGGAAATTATCAAAATAGTTTATCTGATAGTCATACGACGTATAAAATTTTATAAATTCAAAAGCTCCCCGCTTATTATCCGAGTCGGACAGAATACCAAAAGAACAGTTTGATTCCATCGTATGATAATTAATATTATCCGATGGCATTCCTAAAAATATTATATCGTTTCCAAATATGGACTTGTACTTATCCATGTCGGAAAGAGAAGAAATATAAGCGTAGTACAGCAAAGACTCATTATTTGAAAATGAATCTATAGCCTGTTCGGGGGATAACGACTCATAGCCGCCGAAAAATTCCATAACATCTTGAAATCTGCCGTCTGAAAAATTACAAACGCCATTTTCAAAGTCAATATATTCATTTACGCTTCCTCTGATAAATGTTAAAAAGCCGTCCGAGCCGCTGAGATTCGCGAAAGGACGGGCATTATATTCGGCGCATTTGCTTGAAACGCTCTCAATGGAAAGATTTTCGCCTTCCCACACATCCGCTCTTCCTATAGCTGTGTTAAACGCAAATCCCGTCGGAATTTCATAAAGTTTTCCGTTTATTTCATATGCTTCGAGTACGCCGTCAACAAAAGTGCCGCGTGAAATTTCGCTGTCGCTGTCAATCAGTTCATACAGATCCGCAAACATATCCTTGCCTATATAAGCGGATGTATCGATGTATAAGTTAATATAAATAATATCAATCTGTTCCCCGCGTGTAATATCCATCATAAGCTTTTCATTTGCGGTATACAGGGGATCGTCCGTTGAAAAATATTGTTTTTCCTCAATATAATACTCTTCGCTTTGGTTATTAAAATCATTTACCATTTCGGTAACTTCAGAACTGCCGCCAATATAGGCGAGGACTATCTTTTCCCTGTTTTCTTCGTCGGTAATATTCTCTTCTTCGCTATCATTGGCGGTATTGCCGCAGGAACAGAAAAGCAGCGCAGTCGTCAGCATAAGACAGGCGATTTTCATTTTCATTTTCATTTTCATATTCAAGATTACTCCTTTATGCTAAATTATTAGAATACGAGCGCCGCGGAAAGGATCGCGGCGCCGTATCCTTACGCGTTAAATAATGTATAAAGAGCTTTTTATAAGATTATCCCTGAGTTCCGTCCTTTAAACATTTGAAAATACAAAACTATTCTTTACATTCCACTACATAACATTCATTCCCCCTTATTTATTAAATAATCTACTAACATACCTCCTTTCATCTGCCTTCATAATAAAAACGGTTCAGACAGGCAAAAATACGTCAATTTTTTTGAAATTTTTTAAATTTTGGCATTATAGATAATTTTATATAAAATAAATTGTGCATAAT
>CAZCUQ010000107.1:0-5979 GCA_964501705.1 uncultured Ruminococcus sp.
GTCCCATTTTGCTCATTCCGAGCCCTATCGCTCCCGAGGATACGAGGATAAGTTCCTTTCCGCTGTTCTGGAGGTCGGCGAGGATTTTCACTATTTTTTCCATGCGTCTGAGATTCAGCCTGCCTGTTTTATGAGTAAGGGTAGATGTTCCGAGTTTTACGATTATTCTTTTTTTGTCTGATACGTCGTACATTTTACACATTCATTCCTTTATTTTGTTTAATGGCGATTTTACAAATAGCGACATTGAAATTTGTACTTTCAGCCTGCGCGAAAATCATATATGCAAATTTTTGCCTGATTTCAAGTCAGATTCCGATGCCGCTGACTATAAGACAAGCCGTCCCGGTTTTCAGCTGTCTCCGATGAGGAAACCGCGTGTGCGCGGGCAGGCGGATTATTTCTTTTTCCCGGCTGTTTTCCCCGCTTCTTTCTTTTCATCGATTTTGTCGCGTATCGACGCTATTATAAATAACGCGGCAAGACACCATTCTTCGATACAGAGGATATAAAATGTAATTCCCTGCTTCACAAAATATATGAGTGCTGTTGAAAGCACAGCTATCAGAAGAACAAGCGTATGGCGCTTTTTTGCGACAATGTAGTAAAGAATAAGAAGCACCGCCGATACGCATATGAATCCGATGTGAAAGCCGAACGGAAGAGGCATGAGCGGGGAATGGGTATTGTTCATCTTTTTTGCCTTTCAGTATAAATATTTCATTATATTATACCACATCGAGCGGTTTTTTTCAACGTCAAATCGTACAATTTTTACTGATTTTCACAAAGTTATTTTAATAATAGTCATACAGTCGCAGACTTGCTGTTTGTCCTGTCGAAATTTCGAGCAGCTTCAGGTTACTTTTTGTTAAATATTACCCAAAACAGAAAAAGCGGCATCAAACGTAAAGTAACCTTCAATGGAGCGATTTCAAAAAAATGAGAATTAATTATATGAATTTTTTGTAAAAAATTAACAAATGAGGAAACAATTTCAAACAAAGACTTGACTTTTTTGCGTGTATTATGTATAATAAATATAAGTAAAAGTATAAGCTTTTCCTTACAATTCATTTTCATAAGCAAGGAGGATTTGTTATGGATATGATGAGTTCAATTGCCGATATGTCAATGGCTATGTCAGCAACCAAGGTTCAGCAGCAGCTGAGTACGTCACTTCTTAAAAAGGCTATGGATAC
Organism: uncultured Ruminococcus sp.; assembly: GCA_964501705.1. GTDB lineage: Bacteria > Bacillota > Clostridia > Oscillospirales > Ruminococcaceae > RGIG4694. Next base: position 1,203 of record CAZCUQ010000107.1, read on the forward strand.
CGAGCAGACTGCCGCGGCTCAGCTGTTTGATTCAATGCCGGCTTCTTTCCCCGGTGAAAACGGCTATATTTTCGATGCTACGGCATGACGGCACAAAACGGCTTTAAGGCGTCACCTCGCTTTAAAGCCGTTTTTTATTTTTCCGCGGCATTGCGTCAGTCTTTTATTCCGAGAATAAGTCTTGATGATTTCAGCTCCGATTTTGTATATGGAGTCAGATTATAAAGTCTCACCGAATCGAGACCCATGATATTTACGGTTTTTTCGTAAGCGCTGCCGCAGATTTCTCTTATAAGGTCTTTTGCCGCTTCTTTAGTTTCCTCGTCTGTTTCCTCACAGTTCAGACTTATTGTTATTTCGGCTGTCAGTCTGCCCCCTGCGGTGTAGGCTTTTCTTTGTGCTTTTGGGGAAATTTTCACCGTGCCGAAGCCGTTTCCCGCAGAGACTGTAAGAAGTCTGGGGAAAGCTTCTCCGCGAAGGAGCATTACTCCGAAGGAATCCTCGCTGTCGAGAAGAACGGTTTCCTCTGCGGTCACAAGGGCTATCCGCGAAGGATCCTCCGCAGTGGGGATAATAACGGGAGTTCCGTTTTTCGCCGAGACGGAAAGGGAGAGAAGCTCCGTTTCAAAGCCGTCATCGATTATTTCTTCAGCCGCCTTTTCGGGAGAATCCGAAAAATATACCTTGCAGGCGGGAGATACAACGCTGTCCGATATTCCCGAAAGAAAAGCGCTGTCTCTGAGCGCGGGAGCGTTCGCGGCGATCTTCTCGCAGTGTCCGAGGAAAATATTCATCGAGGCTTCTCTTTCGGCGTTGTTGAGAGCTTCTGCGGGTGTTCTTCCGGAGGAATAATACGATACCGTTTTGTTTTCCTTTTCATTGGCGTATTCACCGAAGAGAGCGGTGCTGTATATCCCGTTTTTGAGCGAGATACCCATGGAGCTTACAAATATCGTTTCGTTCAGATCCGTTCCCGCGCAGGAGGAAAAAATAAGCGCGGTAAAGATCGCAAGAATCGGAAATTGAATTTTTTTGAAAAAAAATCTGTTCATGTTCTTTTCTCCCGTTTAACAGAATTTGCGGCAAAAAGAGGTACAATGATCGCTGTAAGCGGAAACAGTATCAGATATGCGGTATTTCCCGCGCTGTTTACGCAGTTGAAAATCGCGGCGCAGATGAAAAGCGCCGCTGCCGATACGGTATTTTTTGCGCGCAGAGACGGGAAAAGTTCTTTAAGGATTTCTCCCGCCGTGAATATTTTGAGCGCGATGGATATGACTGCCGTGACTACCCATATTATCATATAAAGAGCGTCTATTCTCTGAAAGAATCGTATTCCTGCCGCCGAGCCGACGTCGAGGAAAGGATATTTGCAGATAAACGCGTAATCTCCCAGCACTAGTATTACGGCAAGCGTTATGAACGCGGTGGCAAAAAGTCTGAAAAACAGCGACAGATACGCCGACATACGGTATTTTTCACCTGCGTATTTTCCGCAGAAAATAAGCGTGATTATCTCGGAGCTTTCGATAAAATCATCGATAAAGCTTGAAAGAATATTATTTCCCGAAATATCCGCGCGCAGATTTTCCGCCGAAAATTTGTCCGCGCTTCCCGAAAACATCAGAATGAGCATTATGAAAAAAAGCAGAAAAATTACGGCGGTGCTTCTTGCTATTCCCTCTATTCCGCAGTATGCCGCGTAAAGACAGGTGAGGATAAGCAGAAAGGCTGTCAGAAGCTCTCCGAAGCCTCCGACGAATCTCTCGGAGGAAAACGCCGTGAAATCACTGACAGTATGAGATCCCGCGAGGAGCAGCGCGGCGACGGCGGTTATTCCGAAGAAAAGACCGAGAGCATGGTTTCTTTCGGAAATGCAGGTGATTATGCCCATGTTTTCGTGCTTTTTGTAGAAGCTTACGGACGGAAGTACGATTAGACAGCAAAGCGCTGCGGACAGCGTAACTCCGATAAGCTCGCTTGCGGCGGAAAAACCGGTCCCGATAAGCGGGATATGCGTCATGAGCGTGTGAATACGGCATATCACGATAACAGCCGCAAGCTGGGCGCAGCTTATCCTTATTTTAGTCATTTTGTACGTCCTTTCCGATATCCGCGCCGTTATATTCCCCGACGGTTAAATTTTTCTTTGCCAGAACGATAAAGCTTCTTCTTATGAAGATATCTCCGAATGCTTTTTTCGTCATCGGAGTTATCGGCGACGTCAGAGGAACGCCGTAGTTCTCCACTCCGCAGGCGCTGATTATGACTGCCGCAGTGACAAGACCCACGCCGAACATCCCGAAGGTTCCTCCCGCGATAACGCATAAAAGCCTTAATACGGATATCTGCTGATGGAGCGACGGGATAACAAATGCCGCCGTGGCGGATATGGCGCATACAAGAAGCATGGGATTTGTGATAACTCCCGCGTTTACCGCCGTATCGCCTATGACAAGTCCGACCACTATCGAAACGGCGCCGCCGACGCTTTTCGGAAGTCTCACTCCCGCTTCCTTTATTATCTCGTAGAAAAGAAGCACTATGAGCGCTTCGGCAAGTATCGGCAGGGGAGCCTTCGCTTCCGCCGACGCAAGATTTATGAGAAATTCATACCGTATTATTTCGGGATGGAAAATAACCGCCGCAGTGTAAAGTCCGGGAAAAAATACCGACACGACAAACGCCGCATAGCGTATGATCCTGACGAAAGCCGCAAAATACGGACGGAAATTATAATCATCGATCGTATGGAAATTATCCGAGAAAAGCGCGGGAAGAACTATCGCAAACGGCGTGCCTTCTATAAGAAGTCCGATCCTTCCCTCGATAAGCTTTGCGCACATCACATCGGGGCGTTCGGTCGTTGTTACTCCCGAAAACGGGGACAGCTTGGAATTATTCAGAAAAGGCTCGGCGTAACCGCAGCCCAGGATCGTTTCAAGCGGGATTTTCTGAAGCTTCTTTTTTGCGCTGTCTATCACTTTTTCGGGAACTCGGTCTGCCATGTAGCAGAGAATAACGTCTACCGAGCTTTTCTCCGAAATTGAAAAGAGCGAGAACCGCAGAAGCGGAGATTTTATTCTTCTTCTGACAAGAGACATATTTGTGCGGACTGTTTCGACAAATCCCTCGTGCGAGCCTGTAATGTTCCCCTCGGAGGAAGGCTCGTCAACTCCGCGCTTGTCGTAGCCCTGAACGCCGAGTGAGAACGCCTTGTTCATTCCGTCTATGAGAAGCACGGCAAAACCCGACATTACGCGCCTTATTATATCTCCGTAGTCGGTGGAGACAACTCTGTCGAGAGTGAGCATCATTTTGTCCTTTATGTGATTGAAAAGATCCTCCGAAGACGTTTTTTCGGGGAGCTTTATATTCATCAGGGGGATCATAATCATCTTTGAGGTATTTGAAGTGGAAATCATTCCCTCAAAAGCGATAACGGCTGTTTTTATTCCCGCTATTTCCATGGGGTTTATGAGAAGATCCGATGTATTTCCGAGAATTTTTTTTATATCCGATATCTGAGTTTCAAGCGAGGAGGAAAGCGCGACTCCCAGGTAGTGTTTCGTATCGGGCGGGATCCTGTTCATTTGGGTCATTCCTTTCTTTATATCTTCATATATTATTTTTCATCGAAAGAAAAATATTCCGAAAGATAAATCATTTGTAGGAAATCCACATATATTGTCTGAAAAAATACACTTTTTTATTATTTTATTACAAATTCAAAAAATTCCCTTGACAAGCGGAAATAAATGTGATATACTTATTAAGTCAATTGAAGAAGACACTGGGGTGTCGCCAAGCGGTAAGGCAACGGACTCTGACTCCGTCACTTCCGGGGTTCGAATCCCTGCACCCCAACCATAAACTGACACCGAGTTTGATAATCATGTATCAAATTCGGTGTCAGTTTTCTTTGAAATTGTGTGGGGGATTTCGGCAATATCGGAATGTCCGACATGAAAATAATTTTGTCCGGCTGTAAAAAAGCAGGGCGGGGAATAAATTCTCCGCCCTGCTTTGCCGATTTAAGGCATGATTTAAGGAAACACCGCGCTTTTGCGCTTTACGCGATGCTGCCTCAATAGTACATAATCACGGGGGTACCTCTTTCAACGTTCTCGTAGAGATATTTTACCTCATTGTATTTCATGTTGATACAGCCGTGAGAGCCGTTGTTTATGTAGGTATCTCCGCCGTAGCTTGCTCTGCTGAGGTCGTGAAGACCTATTCCCTCGAAGCTGCATCTTAAGAAGTAGCTGCATTTTGTGGTGTAGGTTTCGCCTTTCATGGTATAGTTGGTTGCCTTGGTGTAAACGCTGTATATTCCGCCGGGTGTCTTTCTCGTGGAATCTGTCGCCTTGCCCGAAACTATCTGAGTCGTCTCGAAGTCGAGAACTCCCTCCTTGTAGTACCACAGGTGCTGAGCGGAAAGGTCTATTTCGATATAGGTATCGCCGATATCGTCGTTTGCCGAGCGTCCGGAGGGGAAGCCCTCGTAGCAGTATCCCGATTCAAGAGTCACGTACATAGGCTCGGTGGTGATGGATTGTCCCGCGTCAATGTATTCAAGGAGTTTGTCCACAGACTTTTCCTTATCTATCCACCAGCCGTACTGACCCGTGGAGTACTGATTCTGAGCGATCTGAATTGTTCCTCTTTCGGTAGTCTCGAAGTTTCGCGTAGTCATGAATGTGTCATATTTTTGCGCGAGGGTATCAATAAAGCTTTCAGCTTTTGTGCGGTCAACCGTGACAGTGCCGTCGGGGGA
>CAZCUQ010000108.1:0-5863 GCA_964501705.1 uncultured Ruminococcus sp.
TGCGGCTGCTGTAGCCGCAACCGTTGCGGCTATCCCCTCTTCCGCCGAAGATACGGCTTATCATGCTTATATCGGTATCCAGTCCGCAAGCTTTACCTTCAGAAACGCTTGGAATGACGGTACATACGGCAAGGGAATCACAGGCGATGAGGGCTTTGAATATTTTGATACTCTCGTTGGCTGGGACGGCGGTTCCGTGCCTCTTGACAAGGGCGGCGAATTTACCGACGCGGAAATCACCGGCGACGGCACATATACAGTATCCCTTTCGGGAGATTTCGATTTCGGCAACGATGAAACTCTCAATCTTCTCTTCGTTGATACCGATATTCCTCTTGATGCAGGCGTGACCGTAAGCGATGTAAAGGTTTCTATCGACGGAAACGTAAAGTACACCTTTGATGAAGCTTTCATGAACCCCGATGAAACGGAATACGTAAACTTCCAGCAGATCAATATCTGGAATTCCGATCTCGGCGGCAATGACGGTCTTTTCGGCTACACAATGCCTTCCGATTCCGTTTCTATTGAATTTACTGTAAGCGGTCTTTCCGCTGCCGAGGGCAGCGATGATTCCGCTGAAGCTGAGTCTGCCGAAACAGAAGCTGCTGCGGAAACAGACACTCCCGCTTCTGACAGCTCTTCCGATAACGCAACAACAGGAAACGCTTCCGCGGCTGCTATCGCGGCTCTCTTGGCAGCGTCGGGCGCAGCTTTGGTTCTCAGCAAGAAGAAGTAATTTCTTCCGATAATATGTCATAAACACCCGATAAGATAGTAATTTATCGGGTGTTTTTTCTGTTTTTCGGCAAATTTCAGCATACGATTTTGTGCAAAATGCTAACAGATAGTATTTTTATTTGTACAAAAAGTTTATTGACAGTTTTGTGAAAATGCGTTATCATATAAGATAGATTACAGTACATTTGCAGCTTATAAACAGGTAAAAATGACACAAATCAACTTATGTTATGCCGTAAACACCTACCGTGATCATGAGAACGATATGTGTTCCGTTATGCCCGTTTGACGCAGTATATTTTTATTATGTCAGAATTTCGGCTCTCCCGACGGACTCGGGCAAAATGGATGCTCTCATCAGTTGCCGCAATATTACCGCAAGACACTTTCGTGTCTTTATTTCAGATGAAAATGTAAAACGTTTTCATTGTTTTTATGCAAAATTCTGACAAAAATCCACTACATTCAGAGAGGAATGATGTAAAAAATGACAGCGCTTAAATCCACCGCCGATGATTTCGGACTTGCCGGAAGAAGAAAACAATTTGAGGTTCCGAAAACACGCGGTGAAAAAATCGCGGACATAATTTATTATCTTTTAAGAGTTGACGTTGTAATTAATGTTGTTTTCCTGTTTTTCTCAAGCTTTAACCCCGCAAGAATAAGCGGAATGATAAACCGCAACCTTTCTCTTTTTTCATGCGCCATGTCGTACAACTCCATCGTTGCTAACTTCGGACGTACCATACGTATGGGTCAAGTCAGCGAATCGACTTTCCGAGCGCTGCGTATCTGCTGCCTTTGCATAGTTTTTACGGTTATCATTGCGGTCGCGGGAGGATGTATGTCTCTCGGCAACAGAAAGCTTAAAAGATTCGGTCTTATCTTCTCTGCAGTGGGAGGAGTACTTGAACTTGTCTGTATGGGATGGCTCTACAGCCTCTACGACAGCGTATGCACTACCGCCGCTGCCACCGACAGCTGGCAAAAGGTCGAGCCGCTTTATTCAAATATGAACTATTTTTATATGGCTGCGGCGATTATTCTTATTGTATGCTCTGCCGTGAATTTCTTCCTTATCCCCAAAGAAGAAGCGGGCGAAAACTTCGATATGGAGCCGAAATTCCAGCTTTTCCTTATGATGCTCCCGATCATAGCGCTTGCTTTCGTATTCAGCTATCTTCCTCTCTACGGCTGGAGATATGCTTTCTATGATTATAAAGCGGGTGACATCCTCACATCCGATAAGTTCGTCGGGACAAAATGGTTCACTCAGCTCTTTCAGAACGAAGCCACCAAAAAGGATATCGTCACTGTTCTGAAAAATACCCTCGCAATGAGCGGACTCGGAATCATAACAAGCTGGATTCCTCTTGTTTTTGCTGTTTTCCTCTCGGAGGTCAAAAGCGTTCGGTTTAAGAGGATAGTTCAGACCTGCACCACTATCCCCAACTTCATAAGCTGGGTTCTCGTCTATGCCATAGCTCTTGCGATATTCTCCAAGGACGGATTTATCAACACAATGCTCGGCAATATTACGGGAATGACCTACAGCCAAAACTACCTGATGAACAATTCTCATATGTGGATCAAAATGCTCGCGTGGGGACTGTGGAAAGGCGTGGGCTGGAGCGCTATCATCTACATAGCCGCTATTTCCGGCATTGATCAGGGACTTTACGAGGCGGCAACGGTGGACGGCGCCGGAAGATTCGCAAAAATGTGGTACATAACTATTCCTGAGCTTATTCCTACATTCTGCGTTCTTCTGCTTATGTCCGTAGCAAATATTCTTTCAAACGGAATGGAACAGTATCTCGTATTCTCCAACGCAGTCAACAGAGAATCCATACAGGTGCTTGATCTGTATGTATATAATCTCGGTATCGACAGCGGTCTTATCCCGATGTCAACGGTTATAGGCATGGTAAAATCGCTTATCAGCGTGATTCTGTTGTTTGCCGCAAACGGAGTTTCAAAGGCTGTCCGCGGCGAGAGTATAGTATAAGGAGGAATAACTGTGAGCGATCTGAGCGTATCTCTGAAAAAGAAACCCGAAGAAATACACGAGCACAATAAAAAGAACAAAATACAGTATACTCCCGCAGATATTGTTTTTGATATTTTCAATTATCTGTTTTTCGGAGCATTTACGATCAGCTGTATTTTCCCGTTCTATTATCTTTTCATCAACACGATATCATCAAACGAGTACGTAAACAAGGGTGCTGTTACGTTTATTCCGAGAGGGCTTACAATTCAGAACTACATCGCCCTCGGTAACGTAAACGACTTTTGGAACAGCGTTGCAATAACTATTGTGAGAACGATCCTCGCAACGGCTCTTATGGTTTTTGCCTCGGCGTTTGCGGGATATCTTGTGACAAAAAAGGAAATGTGGCACAGAAAATTATGGTACAGATTCCTTGTTATCACAATGTACTTCAACGCGGGTCTTATCCCGTGGTACATGAATATGCAGATGCTTGGACTGACAAATACATTCGCGGCGTATATTATCCCCGGAATCGTTTCGCCTTATAACATAATCCTCGTAAAGACGTACATTGAATCGATTCCCGGCGAGATTGAGGAATCCGCGCTTATCGATGGCGCAAGCTACTGGACGGTATTCTATAAGATTATCTTCCCGCTTTCAAAGCCGATACTTGCGACAATCGCGATCTTCGGCGCGGTCGGAAACTGGAACTCTTTCCAGGATTCGCTGATATTAAACGCGAACTCGCCCGAACTTTATACTTTGCAGCACCGTCTTTATATCTATCTGAATTCCTCGTCGAACCTCAACGCACTTGCAAATTCGGTGACGGCATCTGACTCGGCTATCCTTGCCAATCAGGCAAGCTCAAAGGTAATTCAGTACACTATATCCATGGTCACTATAATTCCTATTTTATGCGTTTATCCGTTCATGCAGAGATACTTTGAAAAGGGTCTTATGCTCGGAGCTGTCAAGGGTTAATCATTAAAATTTCATAAATTTATAAAAAGGAGTATTTTCATGAAGCTTAAAAGAATTCTCGCGGGTATCACCTGCATGGCAATGGTCGGCTCGTTGGCGGGCTGCGGAGCAAAAACCGAAGAAGAAGCTAAGGCAAACGCCGAAACTATGGCAACTACTGAAGCTGCCAAGGAAACAGAAGCCGGAAATTCGGACGCGGGAGACGGTTCCGCCGAAACAGTTGCCGAGGCTGCCGGACAGGAAGAAGATGTTTCGGCTAAGCTTGCCGCTCTCTACGGAGACGAGACTATCCAGCTTACGGTTTACAGTCAGCTTGCAAACTATTCGGGTAAGCTCACAGGCTGGTTCGCTCAGCTGATGAAAGAAAAATACAACTGCGAGATTACCATAATTCCCGATTCCGAGGGAATGTTCGATACTCGTATGGAATCGGGCAATCTCGGAGATATCGTTATTTTCGGCTCCAACGGCGAACAGTATCAGAGAGCGGCGACAGGCGGTATGCTCTTCGACTGGCAGGACGACGGTCTTCTGGATGAGTACGGTTCATACTGCCGCGACAATATGCCCTATGCTCTTCAAAGGAACAAGGACTTCAATGCGGAACTGGGTGTTGATGACGCAATATACGGTTTCGGTCATAATGTCGCTACATCGACAAACGACCATGAAGCGTTCTTCTACACGATGGACCTTCGCTGGGATCTCTACAAGCAGCTTGGGTATCCCACAATTTCTTCGCTTGACGATCTTAATCAGCTCTTCCTTGACATGAAAGAAATATGCCCCACCGATGAAAACGGCAACGAGGCATACGCTCTTTCGATGTGGCCCGACTGGGACGGAAACATGGTAATGTACGTAAAAGCATTTGCTACTTGCTACTGGGGCTATGATGAAATGGGCTTCGGTCTTTACGATGTTGAAGACGGCACATATCATGACGCTCTTGAAGAAGACGGACCCTATCTCAAAGCACTTAAATTCTTTAACAAATTATTTCAGGAAAATCTTATCGACCCGAACTCCATGACTCAGACCTATGACCAGATGTCTGATAAGGTAAGAGCTGGCGGCGTATACTTCTCGATATTCGACTATGCGGGTTCTCAGCTTTATAACTCTGAAAATCACGTAGATAACGGAACGGGAATGTATCCTCTCGTACCCTCCGACGCTACTCCCCTCTGCTACGGCATGAACGTTCTCGGCGGAAACAGAATCTGGAGTATCGGCGCGAACACCGAGTATCCCGAACTTTGCATGGCAATTATAAATTATCTCTGCACTCCCGAAGGATATCTGACATACTGGTACGGACCAAAGGGTCTTTGCTGGGATTACGATGAAAGCGGCAACACTATCCTGACCGAATTCGGCGAGACCTGCTACAAAGACAAGAAGGGTACCGTAATGCCCGATGAATGGGGCGGCGGATACTTCAACGACGGTACATTCCAGGCAAACAACACAACATGGTCGTTGGATGCGTCAAATCCCGACTCAACCGCCGATTCCTACAACTGCGAGAACTGGATAAGCCGCCGCGTTGACACAGAATATGAAATGCTTAAGGACTGGAGAGATATGATGGGCTGCTATAATTCTCAGGAATATATGGACAGCGTAAATCATAAGGTTGCTCTTGCGACTTCTTACACGGAATCAAAGAGATCGGATGACCTTGAACTTATCTGGAATCAGGTAAAAACCTGCATAGTTAATTATTCATGGCAAGCGATCTACGCGGAAACAGACGAAGACTACGAAGCTATTGTAGCGGAAATGAGGAAGAAGCGCGATGAATACGATCCTAACGGCGAGTGCCTGCAGTGGTGCTATGACGAAGCCGCTAAGAGATGCGCTCTTGAGGACGAAGTAAGATAATCTCAGCATCGTAAAAAAAACAGAGGTCGGAAAAATCCGTGCCTCTGTTTTTTATTTCGGAAAAAACAAAAAGCCCCCTTCAAAGGGAGCAAAGTGCGGGCGACAGGACTTGAACCTGCACACCGTAGGGCATCAGATCCTAAGTCTGACGCGTCTGCCAATTCCGCCACGCCCGCGAAATACAAAAAGCAGACGACGGGAATCGAACCCGCATCCTCAGCTTGGGAAGCTGATATAATAACCATTATATTA
>CAZCUQ010000109.1:0-2634 GCA_964501705.1 uncultured Ruminococcus sp.
GCGTGGAGAGTGGATTTTTCTTCGGAGAACGGCAAAAAACACACAGCTCTGATAAACGGAAAGGTTGACAGAATAGATGTCTTTGAGGAAACCTGCGGAGATTTTCCCAAAAGATATGTCCGCGTTATCGACTATAAAAGTGGCGGTAAAAAATTCAGATTTTCCGATATCGTTGACGGGATCAATATGCAGATGCTTATCTATCTTATCGGAATAACCGATAACGCTTCAGGCTTCGGCGACTATAAAGGAGATATTCCCGCAGGAGTAATGTATTATCCGTCAAAAGCGGCGCAGGCAAAACGAAACGCCACGGGAAACCGTCTTTATCCCGATGTACCCGAAACTCTTCGGAAAATCATAAATTCAGCAATGACTATGGACGGATTTGCGCTTGCCGATGTCAATTCCATAAGAGCTATGGAAAATAAAGCGGAGGGTGTTTTTATCCCGCAGAAATTAAACACGGAAAAAGTCGGAAACTACATAGATTCGCTTGCGGATAACTACAAAAACACCACCGGCGAGGGAGCGGCGCTTTTCGATATATGCGATGAATTTGCGGATAAAAAGGATCACATCGCCTTTTCATACGAGTTGCTGACGCTTTTAAGATCTGACAGTAAAGATATTTCCCGAAAGCTTTCTGAAAAGTTTGGTATTTCCGAAGAGGAACGATTATCGGAACAAATTAAGCTTTTTTCGGGAAAATATGATCTTTCGTCCGATGAAAAATCACGCGATGCTTTTCTCATGGCGATAAACGCCGTGAAGAATTTTGACAGAAAAGCTGAAAATAACGAAGAAGAGAAGCTCCGTAAAAATATTAATGAGATGTTCCTCTCGCCTGATGGAAAAACTCTTTTCCCGTCAAGGGAAAATTCCCTTACAGAGAAGGAATGGGAAAATATCAGAGATTTTGTCTCGGATAAAATAAGATCTCTATGTAGGGAGCTTTCTTCGGGATATGTACAATGCAAGCCTCTTTTCGGGGAGCATCCGTGCGATTACTGTGATTACAAAGTGGCTTGCGAAAATCGCGGCCGTACTCCGTCATCTTTCAGATATGAGGATAAAAACGCGGAGGCTGTAATTAAAAAAATCAGAGAAAAGGAGTAAGGGTTTTGGACAGAACATTCACCCCCGAACAGGAAAACGCGATAAACGCAAAAAAAAGCTTTGTAATAGTTTCAGCGGCGGCGGGAAGCGGTAAAACAACCGTTATGATCGAAAAGCTTATCCGTATTCTGTCTGACTGCCAGAACAAGACGCGCGCCGACAGACTTATAATCGTGACTTTCACAAATGACGCTGCGGCGCAGTTAAGCCGAAAGCTGTACGAGGAAGTCTCAAAGGCGATCTCATCGTGCGGAGAAGATGAAGAAAAAAAGAAATGGCTTCTTACTCAAAAAACATATCTCGGCGCGGCTAAAATATCAACGATAAGCTCCTTCTGCTTTGATCTTATCAGAGAATATTCCGATGCTGCGGGAATCGCTCCCGATTTTAAGATCTGCGATGAGCAGGAATCAAAAATTTATCTCATTCGTGCGATAGAAGAAACAGCGGACGAATATTTCAAAGACGCCGAAAAATCGGATAAGCTTACCGATGTATACGAGCTTTTCGGTTTTTTTTCAAAGCCCTCTTATGATAAGGAAAGCGTTTTCGGAGAGCTTTTGCAGCTAAGGAGTTTTCTGCTTTCGATCCCGTTTTACAAGGAAAGATTTCTAAATGTTTATCTTGAAGACTACAAAAAGGGATTTTCGGACGAGTTTTCTCCCGGAAGCACCGTTTTCGGAAAAAGATATTTTGATATCGCTTACGAGGCGCTCGGAAATCCGAGACTTAAAAACGCCGTGAATACCGTATATTCAGGCTGGGAAGAACTGCTTGAGAATACAAGGCTTATGGAGGAAAACTGTAAGAAAAAGAACGCGAAAAAACATTTTCTCTCCTCTTCCGAATATATAATATCGCTTCACGAATATCTTGAAAATTATTCGGACGATCTTGAAAAAGAAGATTTTTCTTCCGACGACTGGGACAGAATGATAAAAGCATCGTACCCCAAAGGAGATTTTTTCCGAACCGATCTTGCGCTTTCCACCAGAAAAAGCGAGATAAAAACCGTGACCGAAATGTGTGCGGAATGTGACTTTTCTCCTGAAGATATTTTAGAGGCTTTTGATGAAATAATAAAAATAACCTCAAAGCTCAGAGATATAATTCCATGCACAAGCGAGGAGCTTCGTGCGGATTATAAGCGGCATTTTGCGCTTCTTTCGGAAATTACGGAATTTCTCGATGATGTAAACTCGCGCTTTTCGGAAATAAAAAGAGAAAAAAACGTGCTTGATTTTTCCGACGCGGAGGCTTTCGCGCTAAGTATTCTCGGAAAAACCGAAAACGGAAAAATTATCAAGACAGAAATCGCCGAGAAGCTCTCCGAACAGTATGATATGATACTCATTGATGAATTTCAGGATTCAAACGATATGCAGGATATTATTTTCCGTCTTCTGTCTCCGGGGGGAGACAGTGTGACAGAGGGAAAGAATATGTTTATCGTCGGCGATATCAAGCAGTCAATTTATAATTTCAGACTTTCAAATCCAATGCTTTTCCGAAGGT
>CAZCUQ010000109.1:2644-5823 GCA_964501705.1 uncultured Ruminococcus sp.
GTCTTTAAGCTACACTGAAAATCCCGACTCGGACAAGCCGCGAAAAATTCTTCTTAATATGAATTTCAGAAGCAGCAGGGAGGTCATTGATTTTGTAAATCTCGTATTTGAAAAAACAATGCGTGAAAATTCGGGCGGAATAGACTATGACGATTCGCAAAAGCTTATAGGCAGCGGCGCTTCATGGGCGGAAAACAACAAGGAGCTTGCGGAAAGAATAGGAGATCTCCAAACGGAAATTCTTCTTATCGACAAAGCCAATACTCCGTTTTTCGCGGACGGCAGCGGCGGCGGGGGACTTTCCGATGATGACGATGAGAACGGAATCAAATCGGATATTTTTGAGGCGGAGGCTGTTGCGCTTAAAATAAAGCGTCTGATCGGTGACGGAAATAAAATCCATGCGAAGGATATCTGCGTGTTATGCCGCACAAACGAGCAGGCGGAACGCTTTGCTTCGGCGATCGGAAAGCTCGGAATTTCCGCCTCGGCGGGCGAAACAGGCGAGTATATTGATTCAAGAGAAATATCATTTATGCTCAGTTTCCTGAGAATAATAGACAATCCGCATAACGATGTTGCTTTTGCGGCAGTTCTTATGTCTCCCGTATTTATGTTTTCAGCGGACAATATGGCGTCTCTTTCGTATGTAAGAAAAGATGAGAGCTATTATACGCTTTTGCGAAATATATCCGATGAGAAAAACGCCTCGGAAATTTTAAGGGTCTTTCCCGAAGAAAAACAAGCGGGATTAAAAAGATTTGCGGAGGCTTTCTTTCAAAAGTTTGACCGAATAAGAAAGCTTTCTTCGGTGTACACCATTGAAAATATAATAAGAAGCATTTATCTTGAATTATCCGTTGTAGAAGTAATGTCTCTTTATCCCGATGGGGATAATAAACGTGCTAATCTGCTGCTTCTGCCTGAATATGCCGCCGCATTTGAAAAGGGAAAAACGCCGGGAAGCGGTGGTATCTATGCATTTATTCGGTTTGTTGATACCGTGAGTGCAAACCGCAGAATTGATTTTGCGTCCGGAAGTGTTTCCTCCGAATCGGACGATGCTGTGGCGGTAAAAACAATACACAAATCAAAGGGACTTGAATATCCGATAGTTTTCCTTTGCAGGACGTCGTCGAACTCAAGGGCGAGAGTATATAACGTTTATTACACAAGCAGTGACGGAATAGCTTTCTTTACAAAAGGAAAATACGACAGAGCGGGATATCTTTCTCTTCCCGCGCAGATGATAGCTCTCGAAAAAAAGCATAACGAACGAAGAGAACTTATGCGTCTTTTGTATGTTGCGCTGACGAGAGCAAAATGCAAACTATATATTTCCGGAATTGTTAAGCTTGCAAAAAAAGACGACTTGACTTTCTGTCCCGAAAAATCCGCGCCGTGTGACGGAATATACAAAAATTCCGAGCTTGATATCACAAACTGCGCTTCTGCCGAGATTTTCCCGGACAGTGCCGAAAAGCTGCTGAAATCCGCCGTTTCCGAAGGTTCTGTCGATACGGAGGTTTTCATGAAAACCTCAGACAGCCTTATCTATTTCATCGCCGCGGCGCTTAGGGCAAGCGGGGCGGTTCCTTTCTTTGATTCTCTGGGTCAGAAAAAAAGTATGAGCGTTCCGATAAAAGTAAGTGCGTTAAGAGACGACAGAAAGCTTTTCCGGGAGCTTTCCGGAGGCGCAATGGAAAAGGACAGGCAAAATATATTTTCATATACGGAGGACAAAGGTTTTCTTACGGCTCTCGAAATGTATAAGAGCTATGACACATCGGAAAAATATTTATCAGACAGGGAAAAGGAAAATATTCCCGCGAAGCTTACCGTTACCGAGATCACGCGGCGAACGGCAATACCTCCCGACGAAGAAATAGTATATCCGGAATTCCTCCCCGTACACGATGAATTCCATACGGCAAGAGAATACCGCACGAGTCTTTCGGGAGCGGAAAAGGGGACTGCGGTCCATAGCTTTATGCAGTATGCCGATTTGAGGGAAATATCCGATGAAATCAAAAATGGCGCGGATGACCCGATAGGAAACGAAGCTCACAGGCTTTTTTTTGAGGGGAAAATCTCCGAAACGGAGGCACGTTATTTGTCCGCGAATAAAAAATTCAAAATAAGGATCGCTGCTTTTTTCTCCTCGGAGATCTGGGAAAAATTTTACAGCAAAGCCGATCCCCGTGATATTTTTACCGAGATTCCCTTTATGGCAAAAATTTCTGATATTTTTGATAAAAACAGTGAAAAACCTCTTGACTTAATTTTAAAAACATATTATAATGATAATTACAGTGATACTTTTGTACAGGGAATTGCCGATCTTATCATCAGAACGGAAAACGGATTTGTTCTTGTCGATTATAAGACAAACGATGGAAAATCTTCGGGCGAGCTTAAAAATATGTATCGGACTCAGCTTTTGCTGTACAGAAGAGTATTTGAAAAAATTTACGGTCTTCCCGAAGAAACAGGCAAAGCATACATTTTTTCGTTTGGAAACGATGGAGATAATATTATAAAAATAGAATGATTTGGAGGAAATAAAAATGTCTCAGTACAGAAACCAATCGCCCTCCCAGCCTCAGTCAAGAAGAAATCCGCCTGTTGCGGGAATGTTTTATCTTATTTGTGCGATGATTCTCGGAATTTTCATTCTTATAGCGGGGATAGTCGTCAGCAGCGGTATGAAGAAGCTTGCGGTGGCAATAGAAGGGCAGAACTTTTCGGACAGTTTTAATTCTCCCGATAAGCTGACGCTTACAAATAATGCACAGAAGAAATATCTTTCGGGCGCGGAAGCGGCGGAATATCTTAACATTTCCGAGGATGAACTGTCTCAGGCAATCGCGGACGGCAGAATTGACGAATACATCATAACATCGAAAGGATATTCCATTTCCATAGATTCTCTCGATGATTATTTTTCCGATGAAGCTTATAAGATACAGCAGAAATTAAATTCCGACGACGGCACTGCCATAGAGTAATTCGCTGACAAAGCCGATAATTCGGTCTTCATTGGCTTTGTCAGAAACGTATAATTTTTCATTTGGTATTCGTTTATTTTTGGCTGAAATTACACTTGAATTATTTTCTGCCTTGTGATATAATAATATAGTCGGTATGGAGAAGTCGCCTAGCCCGGTTTATGGCGCACG
>CAZCUQ010000110.1:0-5781 GCA_964501705.1 uncultured Ruminococcus sp.
GACGCAGGAGAACTGCCTCTCGACGAAAACGGAAATGTTGACCTTGAATCCCCCAAAAGACTTGATACCGTGCTTTTTTCGGAACATCTCGAAAAAATTGTCAACTGTGAAAAAATCGACATTCCCATTTTTGATTTCGCGGGGCAGCTCAGAAAAGGCAGCACTCCCATGAAAAGAGAAAAAAACGAGATCGTCATAATTGAAGGAATCCATGCGCTTAATCCTGAGGTTACGGGCAAAACGGACAATTTTACGACTTGCGTCTACGTTTCCGTCCGCACAAGGATCGTATCATCCGACGGCGATATTCTTCACCCGCGTCTTTTGAGGCTTATGCGCCGTCTTTCCCGCGACCGTCTTTTCAGAGGAAGACATCTTGAAGAGGTCTTTACAATGTTTGAAAGCGTTTCACGCGGCGAGGATCTGTATATTATGCCCTACAAAAACCGCGCAGTTATGCAGATAGATTCCTTTATTCCGTTTGAGGCCGCCGTATACGCGAAAATTTTAAACGAGGAACTCGGAAAAATTTCCGATATCATGTCAGATAACGCTTCTTATAAACAAATATGCAAATTTTTGCGCGAAATTCACTCTCTCAGTCCCGACTATGTTCCGAAAGATTCGTTTATACGCGAATTTGTCGGCGGAAGCAGCCTTAAATACTGAAATTGCAGGTGATAAAATGACAGCGGAAATTCTTCTTATAATCAATGAAAACGGCAGGGAGATCACTCGCGTGAAATATTATATGTCATCCGCCTGCCCGATCAAGGGAAACGCTGTTATTGAAATTTCGGAGCTTCTCGGAGAATTTGAAAACGAAAGCAGTAATATCAATTATTTAAAAAGCGTGGGAATGGTCTTTGACATTATCGTAAGAAACAAAAAGACAGATATGCTTTCGGATATTTCTCTCTGCCGTTTTGAATTTGCTATGAAAATAATAAAGGCGCATAAGCTTGAGTATCTGCGAAGAAAAAGGAAACGCATTAAAGAAGAAAATCAAAGCGAAATCATGATAAATGCCGCCAAAAGAATCATCTCTATAATTGAAAAAAACAATCTCGAACAACTGTCAGTCGAGGATATTTCGGTGATGAAACGCTACCTGTATAACGTAACGCCGCCCTTTGAGGAATTAAAAGCCTTCCCCGACGATTTGAAACAACTGATAAGACCCGCTTTTGAGGTCATGAAAATTCTCATCGAGCTATCCCCTGCCGAAAGCGACAAGAAATATCTTAAAGAAATAAACGAATTTCTCCAATAAAAAGACTCCTGTACAGGAGTCTTTTTCTGCTTTTTATTTTTCGAGGTTAATTTTTTTCTCGGAAATTATCTTTATTTCTTCTTCCTCTGCCGTAAGCGCAAGCTTTGAAATATTTTCTTCATCCATGCTGTTTACTATGAGCGAAGCGATTTTATCTTCGACCTCTTCTCGGATAACGTTTCGGATAGCTCTCGCGCCGAACTTTTTGCCGAACGCTTTTTTCGCGATAAACGCAACCGCCGCCTTATCATACTGCCATTCGATCTTTTTTTCCAAAAGAGGTTCTTTCATTTCGTCAAGCAAAAGAGAAGCTATATCCCTGAAATTTTCCTCGGTGAGCGGGTCAAATACAACGACCTCGTCGATCCTTCCGAGAAATTCGGGACGAAGAAACTCATTGAGAGCTTTCATTACTTTTTCCTTGGAAATCTCTCCCTCGGTCTTATTAAATCCGAGACTTGTGGATTTATCCGAAGAACCCGCGTTTGAAGTCATGCAGATTATCGTATTTTCAAAGCTTACGGAACGTCCCTGGGAATCGATGATTTTTCCTTCGTCAAGAATTTGCAGCAGGATATTCATAACATCGGGATGAGCTTTTTCTATTTCATCAAAAAGTATCACGGAATAAGGGCGTCTTCTGACCTTTTCGGTAAGCTGTCCCGCCTCATCGTAGCCCACGTATCCCGGAGGAGAGCCGACAAGCTTGGATACGGAATGTTTCTCCATAAACTCGGTCATATCAAGTCTTATAAGAGACTCCGTGCCGCTCTGAAGCTCGGAAGAAATAACCTTGACAAGCTCGGTTTTTCCGACTCCCGTAGGTCCCACGAAGATAAACGACGCGGGACGGCGGCGCTTATTCAAAGAAACTCTTGTTCTTCTTATAGCCCTGCTGACGGATCCGACCGCCTTATCCTGACCGATAATATGTTTTTTGATATTTGCTTCAAGATCGGCAAGCTTTTTATATTCGGAAGATGATATCTTATTTGCGGGAATCCCCGTCCAAAGCTCTATAACATAAGCAAGATCGTTTTCGTCAACAAAAAGAGCATTTGCTTTTTCCGTTATTTCCTCAAGGTTTTTTTCAGCCTTGATAAGCTCGGTTTTGACCTCGGCGATTTTTTCGTAGTCGGGTTCGATAGCCGTTTGTGTTTCGTCGGCTTTACTTTTAAGGTCGGTTATTTCTTTTTCAAGCCTGTGAATTTCGGCAAGCTCGGCGCTTCTTATGCTTCTGCACGCGCAGGATTCGTCAAGCAGATCGATAGCCTTATCGGGCAGGAATCTGTCATTTATATATCTCTCGGACAAAACGGCGCAGCTGTGCGCTATTTCTTCAGAGACCCTTACCTTATGATGTTCCTCATAGTATTTCTTTATACCGAGAATGATTTTATAAGTATCCTCAACGGAAGGCTCGCTTATCTTCACGGGCTGAAATCTTCTTTCGAGAGCACTGTCCTTTTCGATATATTTTCTGTACTCGGTGAAGGTAGTTGCTCCGATGACCTGGATCTCCCCTCTCGAAAGCGCGGGTTTCATGATATTCGCGGCGTTCATGGAGCCTTCGCTGTCTCCCGCGCCAACGAGATTATGCACCTCATCTATAAAGAGGATAACATCCTTTTCCGCCTTGACCTCATCGATAAGTCCCTTTACGCGGCTTTCAAACTGACCTCGGAACTGCGTGCCCGCAACAAGAGCGGTAAGGTCGAGAAGATAAATCTTCTTGTCCGAAATATGAAAGGGAACGTCTCCCGAATTAATTTTTTGTGCAAGACCCTCTGCGATAGCGGTTTTTCCTACTCCGGGTTCTCCTATGAGGCAAGGATTATTTTTTTGTCTTCGGGAAAGAATCTGAATAGTCCTTGCTATTTCGCTTTCTCTTCCGATGATAGCGTCAAGCTCGCCGTTTGCGGCTTTTTCGCTTAAATTCACACAGTACGTACCGAGAAATTTATGTTTTTTGTTTTTCTTTTCGGGTTGCTTTTTTTCCGGTTTCGGCTGTTCACTTTTATCCGATTCTTTTTTTTCGGGAGATGGCGTTCCCGTACCCAAGGTGCTGTCGAGAATATTTCTTATGAAATTCGGAATCGCTCCCGTACCGCCGTGTTCAAAGAAATCCCCGTCCTTGTCTTCATCGGAAAAATCGCCCATCATCGAATCGGAGAATTCTTCGATTTCATCTTCGCCGATACCGAGTTCATCCATATATTCCTTGACCTGAGGAATACCCATTTCTCTCGCACAGACGAGACAATATCCTTCCTCATGCCTTTCATTTCCCTGAATAGTCGTTTTAAAAACGACTGCCATTCTTTTCTTACATCTGCTGCAAAGCATTTTGTTACCTCCGAAATCATATTAAATTATAAATATATTTATAAATGAGCGTATCGTTTATCAAGGTTTCGGATAAGACTGAATTTTCACCCGCGAAGCTGATAAAAAGCTTTATGAACACCGATGCGGCAATAAGAATAAGCACTCCCTCCGCCACTCCCGCTACTGCCCCGAGAAGAGAGTCCGCCGAGCGTATTGCTCCGATGCTTCTTATTGAAAGGATGAACCTCATAAGAACTTTCAAAAGCGTAAAAAGTATCATAAAGGATACACTCCACAGAAGATATTCCAAAGCACGGATAAGACTTTTTCGGACGAATTTTTCCTCAAGATACTCCGCAGCTCTTCTTCCCGCGCCGTCGGAAAGCGGTTCCGAAAGGATCTCCGAGATAATGTTTATATCCTCGTCGTATATTTCGGAAGGATCTTTTTTTATCCCGTATCTTTCAAGGAACTTTTCGATTATTTCCTCGATAATACTGTCTTTTGCCGAGTCAGGAAGAGAACTGTCGGCAGTATCTTTTTCTTCGGATATGCCGAATTTTTCATTTATTTCATCGCTAAATTTATCTATTGACTCTTCCGCTGCGGAAACTATCTCTTCCTTAATATATTTATGATAAACAGGCTCCGAAAAAGAATCCGAAACAAACGACGCGCCCAAAAAAGCGGCAATATAAATCAAAAGCGACAGTATCATCCGCAGAAAGCCTTTTCTTGAGCCGATATACGCCGATACAAGAATAGCCGCCGCAGTGAGAACGTCAAAAAATAAAAACGTCTTATCCATCATAATATTATATATTATCCGAAACTTATACGGTTGATCTCATCGTAGCCGAGAAGAAAGAAATATCCGTCGATTTTACAGAAATTATCATATGAATCGGTAAGCTTTGTTTCAGACATCTGCTGACCCATACTGTTATATGTATAAATACCGCTTC
Organism: uncultured Ruminococcus sp.; assembly: GCA_964501705.1. Lineage (GTDB taxonomy): Bacteria > Bacillota > Clostridia > Oscillospirales > Ruminococcaceae > RGIG4694. Next base: position 4,567 of record CAZCUQ010000110.1, read on the forward strand.
CTGTCAGGATATATATCATATTATCCTCCGCAAAGATATGCTTTGTTTCCTCCGGAAGCTCGACGGTATGCGGGTCAAGGATATCATTGCTGTCGTTTATTATCAGACTGTATCTGTGCAGATCCTTGTTTTCGAGAAGAACGGCGGAAAGCCTGTCCGAACAGCAGTAATCGATAATTTCATCGCCGTATTCCTGCTCGCATATCTTGTCGCCGTCGGCGGAGTAATACGCGTATCGGTTGTCGCCTATGATGATTATGGAGCCGTTATTGTCAATGTTCGTGCTGACAGCGAGACATTCGGAGGTTTCGGATTTCCATATCATATCCGTACTGGTGAAGCTGAATTTGATAAGTCCCGAAACAATGTCTCCGCCGCTTGCTCCGAGAGTCGTCACGATACAGCCCGAATTATCCGAAAGGAACGAAACATCGATTATTCTGCTGTCATAGCTTTTATATGTAAAAATATTCTTCCCCGTGTTGTCGTAAACATTCAGTTCGGCTAAGAATTTATCCGATTTTGATACAATGGCAGCCATGTCATTTGACGAAAGCTCGGCAAAAAGAATGGTATTATCGCAGGTCTTTTCATATATTGTCTTATATTTGCTTTCGAGACTGAAGCCATTTCCTCCGAGATCGTAAATGAGCGCTTTCTTGTTTGAGACTGTAAGGATCGGATTTGCATAGGAATGCTGCTTTGAGAAAATACTGTTTCCGTCTGTCGTATAAACGTTAAATCTCGAATCATCCAGAACGGCGAAATAACCGTCCATCGCAAGCATCTGATAATCCGAGCCGCTTTCAATGGAAAGAGGAAACATCCCCGCCGCCAGCTCGGCGTTTCCGCTGCTGTCAAGCGAAGTACCTGCGGGCGCTCTGCTGAGGATCCCCTCAAGAGACGGATACCACATATCCTTGGTAAAAACAAGAATAACAAAAAGAACTCCGAAAATCATCAGGGAAAAAAACCTGATCATAAAGCTTCGCCTGTTTTTTTCTTTTTGAAGTCTCCTTCGGTCTGAAATATCGGTTTCAATTGCCAAGTGTTCCGCCCCCTTTCGCCGTTAATAAAACACTTTATTGAGATAAAGTCCGTGCGGCAGAAGAGTTCTTCCCGCGTAGATCCTGTCCTTTTTTTCAAGGATCGCGGGAATATCATCGGAAGAAAACTTCTTTTCGCTCACCGAGATGAGAGTCCCCGCCATTATCC
>CAZCUQ010000111.1:0-5701 GCA_964501705.1 uncultured Ruminococcus sp.
TCCACAAAGGAAAACGTCGAACCTCTTTTAAAGCAGGGAATGAGCTATCCCGAAGCGGTCTCCCAGCTTGTCGCATACGAATACGGACCTTTGACAGCCGAGCTTTTGAATACTCCGAACAATACCCTCGCCATAGAGTATATCAAGGCTATGAAAGCTCTCAAGATAAACGATCTCGATATGGTAACGGTTGCAAGAAAAGGCGCTTCTCACGACGGCGAGGACGAAAAGGAAGGCTACGCGAGCGCGTCTCATATCAGACAGCTTATAGATGATGAAGAGGATTTCTCGCAGTTTGTCCCGAAGGACACTCTCGATGCGATAAATGAATACGATGAAAAGGAACATCTATGTTGGTTCGACAATCTCGAAAGAGCGATCCTTTACAGAATGAGAACCATATCTCTTCCCGACCTGAAGACGACGGCGGGCATAGGTCAGGGACTCGAAAACAGAATATTCCAGGCGGGACATACTTCTCCCGACCTTGAAACGCTTATGAAGCTTATCAAAACAAAGCGCTATCCCGAAGCAAGACTCAGAAGGATTCTCTTATGCGCTCTTATCGGTATTAAGAACAGCGATCTCAGGGTTCCTCCCGTTTTCGGACGGATCCTTGCCCTTAATGAGAGAGGCGCGGAAATTATCAAGATGGCAGGCTCGATTCCCGAAGACAAATTCAGTTTCCCGTTCAGCACAAATTTAAAGGATATAGTAAAGTCGGAAAACAAGAACGTACAGCGCACGATCGCTATCAACAACCTCGCTTCGGATATCTATACAATATCTTCGAGGAAGGCTCGTCCCGGCGGAATGGATTTCACAACTCCCGTAAAGCTTACGAAGATCGAAGGCTTTGTGAGCGATCTTCCCGAAAATTTCAAGACAAAAGCGGTAACTCCCGATAACCCCGCTCCGCAAGAGGAAGAAAACAACGAAAAGATCCATCTTTCAAAAAGCGCCGCCGATGAAACTCCCGCAGCTTCCGAGGAGGACGGAAGCGTCGTTATCAAAGATGACGAGGAAAACGATACGGAATAAGCAGAGTGACATTTTACCGTAAAGTCGCAGTTCATTTGTACCCTCCTGCGTAAAAAAACCGGGACTGTTCTTAAAGCAATTACTTTAGGCACGGTTCATTCCGTGCCTTTTTCTTATGGAGAAATAGCTATGTATATAATAAAAGCTTCGGCTGAATTTGACAGCGCACACTTTCTTTTCGGATATGACGGAAAATGCGGGAATATACACGGTCACAGATGGAAAATCGAAGCGGAGGCGGGCGGAGAAAATCTTTGCGCCGACAAACAGCATAACGGAATGATAGCTGATTTCGGAGATTTGAAAAAAGCTTTGCGGGAAATAGCCGATGAACTTGATCATACGCTTATCTACGAGAAAAACACATTAAAGGAATCGACGGAAAACGCCCTTTCCGACGAGGGTTTTTCTCTTACTCCCGTTTCTTTCCGTCCCACAGCGGAAAATTTAGCAAGGTATGTATTTGATAAAATGACAAAAAAAGGCTTTTGCATTATCCGCGCAAGAGTTTACGAGACTCCCGAAAACTGCGCGGTTTACGAAAGGGAAAACAGATGAGCGGTTTCAAGGTCGCGGAGAAATTCATAAGCATAAACGGCGAGGGAAACAGAGCGGGGCAGATGTCGGCGTTTGTTCGTTTTGCAAACTGTAATCTCAGATGTTCATACTGCGATACAAAGTGGGCACAGGACGAAAAAAACTGCCATTATACGAAAATGTCAGCCGAAGAAATAACCGATTTTGTTAAGCTTTCGGGAGTAAAATGCTGTACTCTGACAGGCGGAGAGCCGTTATTTCGCGAGAGTTTCGATGTCCTTTTACATTCGCTTCTTAAAATAAGGAATCTGCGCGTTGAGATCGAAACCAACGGCAGCGTTTTTATCGGAGATATATGTAAGACGCTCGATGAAAAAAATCGGGAAAATCTCTCATTTACGCTTGATTATAAACTCCCCTCTTCGGGAATGGAAAAATATATGCTTGACGAAAACTATGATTTTCTGCGGGAAACGGACAGCGTAAAATTTGTCTGCGGCGGAAACACAGACCTTGAAAGAGCACTCGAGATCATACGGAAATTTGATCTGTCCGATAAATGCGCGACTTTTTTCAGCCCCGTTTTCGGTCAGATCGAACCGAAAGAAATAGTTGAATTTATTATAAAAAATAATCTTTATTCTTCGAGATTCCAGCTTCAGCTTCATAAGTTCGTCTGGGATCCCGATATGAAAGGCGTTTGAAATGATAGACAAGGAAAAAATTAAATTCCATGTGAGAGGGATTTTAGAGGCTCTCGGAGATGACCCCGACAGGGAAGGACTTAAAGAAACTCCCGAAAGAGTGGCTAAAATGTATGAGGAAGTCTTTGAGGGAATGAATTATACGAACGACGAAATTGCGGATATGTTTAATAAATCCTTTGAAGCGGTCTCCGAATGTAATGATATGGTGATCGTGAGGGATATAAACGCGTTCGGCTATTGTGAACATCATCTTGCTCTGATGTACGATATGAAAATTACAGTCGCATATATACCATGCGGAAAGGTTTTGGGACTGAGCAAAATCGCGAGAATAGCCGATATGGTAACTAAAAGACTCCAGTTACAGGAGAGGATCGGAAATGATATTGCAGAAATAATGCGTAAAGTAACCGATTCAAAAGATGTCGCCGTGCTGATCGAAGCAAGCCACAGCTGTATGACCGCAAGAGGAATTAAAAATTCAACCGCAAAGACATATACAACAACCTTGCGCGGACGGTTTGAAAATGATATTTCTCTTCAAAACCGTCTGATTATGAAATAAAGGAGGCTATTATGAAAGCACTTGTACTTGTAAGCGGAGGACTTGACAGCGCGGTCTGTCTCGGCAAAGCCGTGCATGAATACGGTTCGGAAAATATTTTCGCGCTTTCCGTTTCCTACGGACAGAAGCACTCTAAAGAGCTGTTTTACGCCGAAAAGCTTTGCGGATATTATAAGGTTTCACATTCTGTAATTGATCTGAAACCATGCTTTGAATACTCGGACTGTTCGCTTCTGGAGTGTTCACAGGGTGATATCCCGAAAGAATCGTATGCGGAGCAGCTTCGCAAAACCGATGGCGCTCCCGTTTCAACCTATGTTCCTTTCCGCAACGGATTATTTCTGTCGGCGGCGGCGAGCGTGGGACTTTCCAAAGGCTGTGATGTTATACTTTACGGCGCTCACGCCGATGACAGCGCGGGAAACGCCTATCCCGACTGCTCCGAAAGCTTCAACAGAGCCATGAACGAGGCAATATGGGAAGGGAGCGGAAAGCAGATAAAAATTGAGGCTCCGTTTGTCGGTATCTCAAAAGCGGAGGTCGTAAAACTGGGGCTAAAGCTCGGTGTTCCGTTTGAGCTTACATGGTCATGCTATGAGGGAGGAGATACGCCCTGCGGCACCTGCGGCACCTGCCTTGACAGAGCGGCGGCATTCGCGGCAAACGGCGTTCCCGACCCGTTTGCCGCAAAAGGAGAATAATAAAATGAACGAAAGAAACAAAGAAAACGAGGGACTTACTCTTCTCGGAAACCAAAATACAAAATACCCCGCAGATTATTCCCCCGAAGTGCTGGAAACATTTGAGAACAAACATAAGGACAACGATTATTTTGTTAAATTCAACTGTCCCGAATTCACATCGCTGTGTCCTATCACGGGACAGCCGGACTTCGCGTGCATTTACATTTCATATGTTCCCGATGTGAAAATGGTAGAGAGCAAATCTCTGAAATTATATCTTTACAGTTTCAGAAATCACGGGGATTTCCACGAGGACTGCGTAAACAAGATCATGAAAGACCTTATTAAACTGATGAATCCTAAATATATAGAGGTCTGGGGAAAATTCACTCCGCGCGGAGGAATTTCCATTGACCCTTACTGCAATTACGGCAGAAAAGGAACAAAATGGGAAGATATCGCCTTTACGCGTCTTGCGAATCACGATCTTTATCCCGAAAAAATTGACAACAGATAAAAAACGCGGAGGAAAAATCCTTCGCGTTTTTTAAAATCAGTATTCACCTGTTTCGGCATTTGCAAATTCCTCAATGTATGAGAAAGAAATCTCAAAAAGATTCTTTGCATCGAGGTAGCGGTATTCGTCCGTTTCATCGTTCATGATCACGCAGATAAGCTCGTGACCTAAAGAATTCGCCGAAGCGACTATACAGTATCCCGAATTTGTTGTCATTCCTGTTTTGAGACCTGTTGCTTCCTTGCAGTAGAAAGAGCTTTCGGGATTTATGAGTTCATTGGTGTTGACCCATTCGTATGTCTGTCCCGATTTAAGCTTTCCGCTGACGTGTTCGTTTGCTCCGGCAGACGTTATCTCTTTATGGTCTGTCGCGTAGACGGCAATCTTCATCATATCAATTGCGGTGGTGTACATATCCTCATCGAAATATCCGTCGGGATTGGAAAAATGCGTGTTCGTGCAGCCGATACGGTTTGCTGTCCGGTTCATAAGATCGACAAATTCCGCAACTGCCTCTTCGGGAGAAACATCGTTCCCGTCGCACAGAAGACTTCCTATCGAAGCCGCCGCAACATATGAAATATCCGAAGCTCCTTTTGTGATTATGCCGTTTGTAAGCTCCTGCCTGTCAAAGCTGAAGCATTTGCTGATCCTTGCTGTGGGAGAATTTTCGGGAACAAGCGACAACTCGTTTCCCGCCACGAATTGGAAATCATCGGGAGCCGCGTCAAGAGCGACCGCCGCAGTCATCAGCTTGGCAGTGCTTGCGGGGTAACATTTTTCGGTTTCGTTTTTGGAATAGAGAACAGCTCCGTCCGTTTTATCATACACCATAGCTATGGGAGCGTATGCCTTATAATTTACGGGACAGTAATCGGGAACCTCGATATCGATTTTCTCATCCGGCTGAGAGCTGTTCAAAGCGAGCGTCACGTCCGCTTTCTGTGAACTTTCGGTTTTGATAGGCGCGTAGTTGCTTTCAAGAATGTTGATTTTTCCGTTTCTGATAAACGCAGCCTGTCTGATTATCATAAAAGCAATAATCGCCATCACAACAAAAAGCAGCAGAATAAGCATACGGTTTATCAGCACATCCGACGCGCGATCTGTTTTCTTAAGTTTTTTTGTTTCGCCCGAAACTCCCTGTTCTTTTGCGTAAGCAAAAACTCTGAATTCAGTTTTGTTCTTCATTTTATTACTCGTTTTGTTTCTTTCTTTTGTTTTTTTTCTTATCTTTTGTTGCTCTTTGTAATATTTTGTTGTTTTATCTCTCAGAGCGATTTTAAGTTTATCACGAAATTGCTTGTTTTTCAAGAGGCTGCGTGAAGTTTTAACATAACTGTAACCGATACGTAAATGTAAGAACAATTGTTTGCAACAAAATGTAAAAAATACCTTGAATTGTTTGTATAGTTTTTATAATTCTTTGTTTTTCGGGAGAATACAAGCTTTTTCGAGCGAGAGGGTGTGTAAAGGAGTTTCCTTTACATGATAAATATTAAAAAACCTGCGGCCTTTAACTTTAAATCGGAAGTTATAGCAGTTATATTACAGGACGTCAAAAGGAAAAACGGGAATCGGATGACAGCGTTTCCAACTGTGTTTTTCATCGGCTTTGACAGTATAGTAAACGACATTAAAATTTGTGCTT
>CAZCUQ010000112.1:0-5487 GCA_964501705.1 uncultured Ruminococcus sp.
AAATATTTTAATTATGTTAAGGAGATGTCGTATGGAAGAATATCAGGAAATATTTAAAAGAACGGAAAAAAAATATATTCTCGATAAGGATAAATATGAATCGCTTATGAGAGTCATTCCGGATTATTTTGACAAAGATAAATTCTATAAAAGCAGGATACTCAGTCTCTACTATGATACCGATACTCATCTTATCGTGAGAAATTCAATTGAAAAACCTGTGTATAAGGAAAAACTCAGACTGCGGAGCTACGGCGTTCCCAAAGACAAAGACAGTATTGTCTTTCCCGAAATAAAAAAGAAATTCAAAGGGATCGTATATAAAAGAAGAACGGAAATGCCTCTTTGCGACGCCGAAAAATTTCTTTCGGGAGAAAATGTGAACACCTCGAATAATCCGCAGATTGAAAACGAAATACAGTATTTTCTTAAAATATATGATGGACTTGCTCCGTCAATGCTGCTCTGCTATGACAGGCTGTCATTCGCGGGAAAACAAAATAATCAGTTCCGTCTTACCCTCGATTCGCATATTCGCTACCGCGAGGACGATCTTTCCCTCGAAAGCGGAGACTACGGGAAACCTCTTCTGTCCGAAAATACATATGTTATGGAAGTGAAAATAATTAACACCATGCCCGTATGGTTTTCGGAAATACTTTCAAAGCTCCGCATTTTTCCTGCGGGCTTCTCGAAATACGGAAAAGCTTACGAAAACGAATATATTGAAAATAATAAATTAATTTTAACCTGAAAGGAATTTAGAATGAATATGACAGATTTTACAACTGAACAGATACTTATCTGTTCCATGGTTTCCGTGATACTCGGCATCGTTATAGCAGTATCCTTCGGACTTAAGCAGAATAAATCAAAAAGCTTTCTTGTTACCATCGCCCTTCTTCCGATTATTGTGCAGGTCATAATAATGCTTGTGAACGGCAGCATAGGTACGGGAATCGCGGTAATGGGAGCTTTCAGCCTGGTGAGATTTCGCAGCGTTCCCGGAAGCGCGCTCGATATATGCGGAATATTCCTTGCAATGGCGGCGGGACTTGCTTCGGGCACGGGATATATTTACGTCGGCATTGCTCTTGTCATTGCCGTGTGCGCGATTAAAATAATTCTCACTCTTCTGCCGTTCGGAGTTTCCTCCAAGGAAGAAAAAGAGCTTCACATCACAATTCCCGAAAATCTCGACTATGACGGCGCTTTTGACGATATCTTCAGTAATTATGCAAAAAATTCAAGACTCGTCGAAGTCAAAACAACAAATATGGGCAGTCTCTTCAAGCTAAGATATCTTATAGAGCTTAAAGACGCGAAAAACGAAAAAAAGCTTATCGATGAGCTTAGATGCAGAAACGGAAATCTTGAAATAATGTGTTCTTCCGTTAAGGTGGCGGATGAATCAATGTATATGTAATTCGGGAATTAATGAAGAAGAAACATTCTATACTGAGGTATTCGGAGGAGAATATTATGTACAAATCTAAAGAATTCACCGCGCTTGCCCTTGCGGCGGCAATGCTGTCGGGCTGCTCTATGGCGGATAACGTTAAGGGAAACACGGATAACGTATCTGCGGACAAATCCGCCGCTTCCCAAATTACGGATGCGGACGGCGAAATCGTTTTCCTTGACGAAACAACAGAATTTACGGGAAAAGATATCTCGGTAAACGAAAACGCTGTCACGATATCCTCTGCGGGAAAATATGTCCTTTCGGGAAAAAGCGAAAATGCCTCGGTTATAATTAACGCTTCGGATTCGGACGAAATAACTCTCGTTATGAACGGGATCGACATAACCTGCGCCGACAATTCGCCTCTTCGGGTAATATCCGCCAAGGACGTTTATATCGAGCTTTCGGACGGCACGGAAAACTCCCTTTCGGACGGAGAGTCTTACTCCGACGATTTCGCGGACGCCTGCATTTATTCAAAATCGGATATTCACTTTTCGGGAAACGGAACTCTCTCGGTAAACGGAAATTATAAGCATGGCATCGTTTCAAAGGACGACCTTGAAATTTCCTCCGGAATAATTACGGTGAGTTCGGTTTCCACGGGAATAAACGGCAAGGACAGCGTGGAGATCTCGGACGGAGAAATAACCGTAAATTCGGGCACGAACGGAATACGCTCCGATAATACCGACGAAGAAAAGGGAAATGTTATAATTTCGGGCGGAAAGATCACCGTATCCTCTGAGGGAGATTCCATCGAAGCGGAAAATACGCTCGATATCTCGGGCGGAGAATTTTATCTTACATCGGGCGGAGGTTATGAAAACGCTTCCTCTCATAATTTCTCCGCTCCCGACGGATTTGAAATGAGACAGAATATGTCCCCTCCCGATGACGCGGGTGCAAACGGCGAAAGAAAAGCTCCCTCCGATTTTTCGGGTGCAAACGGCGAAAACATAGCTCCTCCCGATGAAGCGGGTGCAAGCGGCGAAAATACCGCTCCCTCCGATGAATCGGGTGCAAGCGGCGAAAACACTGCTCCCTCCGATGAAGCGGGTGCAAATGGCGAAAACATAACTCCTCCCGATGAAGCGGGTGCAAATGGCGAAAATACCGCTCCCTCCGATGAAGCGGGTGCAAGCGGCGAAAATACCGCTCCCTCCGATTTTTCGGGTACAAACGGCGAAATGCCGCAAATGCCCGGAGACAGACCTTCACGGGACATGGAAAATCCTACCGCCGAAGGTGACAATAACACCGACGGCTTCGGCAAATTCGGACAGGATTTTTTGCAGGATTTTGACTTTGACGATTTCTTCGATGATACGGACGAAAGCTCCGTTTCCGCAAAGGCACTCAAGGCGGGAAAAACTCTTGCCGTTTCCGCGGGAAAATTCGTTATCGACTCCTCGGACGACGCGCTTCATTCAAACGGCGGCGCGGATATCTCAGGCGGCGATTTTGAAATAAACGCGGGCGATGACGGAATACACGCCGATGAAAATATTTCAATAGACTCGGCTGTGATAAAAATTCTCCAAAGCTATGAGGGTATCGAGGGGAAAACCATCAGTATAAACAGCGGCAGCATTTATGTAAACTCGTCCGATGACTCAATAAACTGCACAAACGGCAGCAGCAGCAACGGCTTTATGGGGATGTTTGACGTGCAGGACGATGTAATGCTTGAAATTTCCGGCGGGGAGATCACTCTCTCGACAAAGGGAGACGGAATAGATTCAAACGGCGGCTTCAATATGACAGGAGGCACGGTATTTATCAGCGGCCCCGAAAACGGAGGCAACGGTTCCGTTGACGTAAACGGATCTCCCGAAATATCGGGCGGACAATTCCTTGCCTGCGGCGCGGTCGGAATGGAAATGGGATTTGCAGATTCTTCCGCTCAGTATTCGGTGCTTTATAATCTTTCGGAGTCGGTTTCGGCGGGAGAAAAAATATCCGTGACAGACAGTGCGGGACAGGAGATTGTTTCCTTTACTCCCGAAAAAAGCTATCAGAGTATCGTATTTTCTTCTCCCGAAATAAAAAACGGCGAAATCTATACGATAACAGCGGGAAACCTTTCCGAAAGCGTTGAGATCACGGGAACAGTCACATCGAACAGCACGGGAGAATCCTTCGGAGGCAGAGGAATGAAACGCGGCAATATGTTTTGATTCACAAAAAAAATCCCCCGATTTTTCTTTTCGGAAAAATCGGGGGATTTTTTCTTCTTAAAAATAAAGTTCTATTTTTCTGCCCTCCGCCTTGCCGTCGGCAACGTAATACGCAACGTGTTCTTCGGGTTTTACGTAGATCTCAACCGTTTCGGGCTTATTGCCGTCCGAACCGCAGGCGGCTATTACATCGCGGCAGATATCCTCAACATTTATCTGACCGTGATTATATTCAATAAAAACGGTTGTTTTTGTTTCTTTGCTTTTACTCTCCGCTTTTTTTGCACAAGCAGCCGCTGTCGTTGTTTCATTTTCAGTTTCTTCTGCGGCAGCAGCGTCAGAAACGTTTTTCTTTTTTCCGGCCATAATACAAACCTCCATTCAGAATCGTCAAATATCGCGCTTCACAGTGCGAATCTCATAATAATAATTATATATTCGCTTTTTTATTTTGTCAAGAATTTATCAATATTTTCTTTGTTTTATACATTTTATTAAATAAAATTACATAATAATGTGTTGTTTTTTACTAAATCATTAATCGGATATTTTTTTTAATTCGATACTGAGTATTTTCAATCCTCACTCCTGATTTTTATATACGCTTACGGAGGTATCCGCGAAATCGTCCGCAGAATCCGTCCATTCATTTTCCGTACAGATAAGATACACATACTGACCCGATTTTAGCTCTGAGGTAAACTCGGTTATACCGTCGGGCGTATAGTATGAATAAAGATATCGTATCCCGTCTGTAAATTCTTCGTCCAGAATATAGATATTCCACGGAACGTCGTCATTTCCGCTGTGTTTAAAAGTATAGATGCCGTCCTCCGAAACTTTGAAATCATACGTTTTCATATTATCATCGTATGTGTAAAGAGGTTCGTTTTCCTCTTTTGTTTCCGCATCGCTTATTTCAGCTGTTTCGGAAACGCTTTCGGTATTTTCGGCGGAAGATTCGGTTTCGGTTTTATCTTCCGTTTCAGATTCTTTTTCGGAAGATATCTCCGTTATACTGTCCGCTGATGATTCACTGCTGCCGTTTTCTGTTTCGGAAGATTTTACGGAATAATTTTCCTCCTGTGCTCCGCATGAAGCAAGCGTCGCCGCAAGAGCAAGCGCGAAAGCCGTTATTTTTATTCTGCGGTTGTTTTTCATTTATGATTCTCCTTTCCGATGATATTCAATGAAAATATTATATCATTATTTTACCGTCATGTCAATCAAAAATTAATGACAGTTTTATGATAGAAGCGTGTTATGCTGCGATTTTAGCATCGATGTTTTCAAAGAGAATACGTTCACGTGAGATACGGCGGTTTTAATCTTCATAAGCTTAATTTGAAAAGCCCGCTATGAAAATCGCCGCGTAAATTTTTCCAGCGTCTATCATTTTTATCCGGCAAAAACAATGTTTTGACGCCGGTGTGTTTGCCATACCCTGTTTTCGGATTTTGGAATATTATTTCAGCTTTTCAACCCCGAAAAAGTCCGGGATTACCTTTTTGGGGCTAATCCCGGACTCTTTTCGGCGTTTTTTTACAGTGCCTTTTTACTTTGCTATTTGCAAGTGCTTTGTGCGGTGCTGCCATTATTTTATTGGAATTGCCCTGTCCGCAAGGTTGCCCTCCATTTCGGCGACGTCGTATTCTATTCTGATATGAGGGGATTTGTATATCTTTCCAAAGCAGTCGATAATTCGCTTTGCTACTATTTTGCCATTCTCGGAGCTGGCGTCCATAAGGATAACTATTACCTGCTTGCTTGAATACCTTGTGGAAACATCCGCCCGCCTGAGAGAGGTGTATATTGCCTGTTCAAGCATTTCAAGAGCCACAT
>CAZCUQ010000113.1:0-5462 GCA_964501705.1 uncultured Ruminococcus sp.
AATCTTATAGTGTAATTATAACATATTTCAACCGAAATTGCAATACTTTTTCCCATAATGTTACCAAAATTGCAATTATAGACTTGGAAATTTGAATTGAAGCCTGTGCAGAAAATTTGCATATATGATTTTTGCACAGGCTGAAAGTACAAATTTCAATGTGGTTTACCATATAAGATCGAACGGCCGCATATTCTATTATACTATGATTGTTTCGTAAAAAATGTCAAAAAGACAGGCTTATACGGAAAAAGTTACCATGATGAAATAATATCATCGCCCGAACGGAGCTTTTCGATATTTTCGATAAGCCTGTCAACGTATGCGGTGCGGCATCTGAAGGAATTCTGACCGTTTCTTCTGATTATTGTCATTCTGTCACCCGATGTGATAAATTCAATTTTATCCGTACCCGAAGCGCTTTTTATGGTAATGCTTACTCTCGGTTCTTCTGAGTTCTCCTCAAGGAACAATTCCTCGGCGGGAGCGCGCAAAATATACTGATAAAACGTTTTAAACCTGTCCGTATCGGCATATTCCTCGCCGTTCCAGCTTACAGCGAAAGTGTCCTCATCTCCCGACAGTGCGAAGCTTTCGGATTTTCCCTCATATTCTATATCGATAGTATCTATCGAGTAAATATAGGTGCTTGTTATCATTGTCATTGTGAGATCGAGCGGCATGACGTCTATCCAGGGAACGCTCTGGGTCGGGAGGACATATACCGCCTCAATACCGTCCTTCATTGCGTAGTAGCCTGTTATGTTCCCGTCTTCATCCCTGCATTCGTTTCCGATAAAAAGCTTTATTCCTCCGGCGTTGATATCGTATTCGACCGTGCAGGCAGGCTCTTTCAGACCGTATTCCGCAAGCGCCGCGTCATCGGGATTTACAGCCGCGACATCAGACGCGGACAGTCCGAAGATAACGTTCAGAGTATCATTCGATTTGTCGGGAGAAAGATCGAGCGATACGGGAGACGTCATTACATGATCGGAGGAATTTCCCGTAATAGTTTCCTCGGAATCCTTTCTTTTATCATATTCAATCCTGATCTCATCGGGAAGGTCGGGACGGGTTATCGTCAAAGAATTGATTTTCAGCGGGTCGTAATCATCCTCGGTATCGTCATCGGTCACGTTTTCGTAAAGAACGTGGTCGATATAGTCATACTCCTTATTTTCAAAAACGGAAAGCGCACTTGTTTTTACCGTATAGATATCCGTTCCGCCTTCAAGAATAACATAATATCCGTTATTTTTCGGAGTAGCATTTCCGATGTAAACTGTTTTTTCCTGTGCGGTATCTCCATCGAAAACGGTTTTTATGGTGATCCTCGGAGAATCCAGACCGTATACCGAAAGGTCGGTCTTATCCTTTATGGTGGTTTCCGCCGTCAGTGTCGCGGCGCTGTTTACGGCTGATTCGATAAGGTCGCTGTCTAAGGGGAAACCGCTTATATCCGGGATAGTCCAGAAATTATCGGCATATCTTTCGATTCTTATATTCCCGCTCTCGTTTGAAATATCGATCGAACTGATTTTTGCGGGATCTTTGTCATATAAAAGCGCCGAGGTTTTTTCCTCCGATGAAACAGAGGTGCTTTCTTCCGCCGCCTCGTCCTCATCCGGAGAGGTGAGCAGAAGCGCCGTAAGCGCACCCGCAAGTACAACTACCGCAGCGCCTCCCGCGATTATTCCCTTGGTTCTTTTCTTCATTACTTATGTCTCCTTTTCAGGTAAACCGCGACTCCGATAACTACAACGGCAAGAGGAATAACAATTATAAACGCCGTAAAGCATAGATTATATGTCTGCTGAGTTATATCAAAGTACTCCGATGTGAGATCCTTTGCGACAATACTTATCCCGTTTGTCTTTCCGGTGAGAGTATTGAGCGCGGATATGAAATAATCGCCGTTATTGAAATAGGTCGCTTCGGTAACGCCCTGATAAAGCATATCAGCGGAGCCGACAACAAGAATATTGCTGTATACGGGCTGATTGTCCTTGTCGAATACCATCTTTCTTGCCGCCGCCATTGTCGTATAGGAACCGTTTACTATTTCGGGTTCCTCGCCCGCTTCGATCTGCTTTTGCATATCCTCGGTAAGAACAAATGCCGTATCGTCCGTTGAAAGAAGGCTCTTCACGGTGCGGTTGTCCTTTTCGTCAAAGAGAACCTCTATAGGGCGCGACTGGTACGATACCACGGGAAGTGACGTATCGGCAACGTTCTGCGCGTAATCGTTATCCGAGGTATCAATATAGTTCGCGATGATATAAGGACTTTGATTGTAGATATTGCGGGCATTTGTATCTCCCACGACGCCCATGCCTATTTTTATTCCCCATTCGGATAAAAGAGCGTCTATATTCGAGGTGGTTTTCTGTGTGGCATCCGCGATATAGATAACGGTTCTTCCGAGATTTCCCTCATTGTCAAGGAAATCATAAAGCTTCTGCACAGTCTCCTCATCATAATCATTGAGGGGTGCTGTTATGCAGATTATGTCGGTATCTTCGGGAGTTTCCTCGGTGAGGGGATTTATTTCCGTTACGTTGTAGCCGTTTGAGGCAAGCAAATCATATATATTGTCATAAGATGAAGCGGAGCTTTCCGTATTCCACATAACAAGGTTCATGGGGTCGGGATCGGTGACGTACATGATGGCGGAGGTAAGCTCCTGCTCCGCCTTTGAGGAAGTTATTTCCTCGGAATAGGTATAATAGTTTATTTCGGTATTGTAAAGATCCTTTACGGATATGACCTTTATTCTTTTGGGGCTTGAAACTACAATGCTGTAATCGGTTATTTCGCCCTTGTACATTTCGCTGTAGCGCTGAACATAGGTGGGATCCTCCGTCATGTTTACGAATTTGAGGGAAATATTGTCGGAATAAATCGTATACTTCTTCAGAACCTCATATGCCTGCTTGAAGTACACATTAGTGGAATCCGAAAATTCAAGCTCATTCATCATGCAGACTATTTCAACGGGTTCGTTAATTGTTTTTACATAGTTTATGGATTCTTCCGATATCTCGAAGGTCTTGTCGGGAGTAATGTCTATGCTCATGTTAATTCTGTCGGAAAGTACGGAAACAATCACGTTACAGAGAACCACAACAGCGATGACTATAACGGTAACGGCAGTTGCGGCGCTTCCGTAGCGGAGCTTTCTTCTTGCGTATTTTTTCCGAAGCGCCTTTTCGGGATCGGCGGCTTTTTTATTATCTTTGGCTTTTTTATTATCTTCGGTTATTTTATTATCTTCGGATTTTTTATTATCTTTGGCTTTTTTATTATCTTCGGTTATTTTATTATCTTCGGTTATTTTATTATCTTCGGATTTTTTTACGTCTTCGTTTTCCGAAAGCGCGGCATCGGAACTTATTTCGGAATTTGTTTCGGAATTTGTTTCGGAATTTGTTTCGGAACTTATTTCGGAAACATTTTCCGCCGCGGTATTATCCTGAGAACTTTTATTTTTCTTCTTGCTCATGTTTTTTTCTCCTTTTTGAAATTAACCCCAGCGGCGTTTCTCAAGAACTCTTACCGTAAGGAAGTTTGCGATGAAGATCGCGCTTAAAAAGAATACTATACTCGTGATATTGATGATACCGTTAGTGAATTCGATGTACCTGTTATAAAAGCCGAGCGACGCCATGACCGTGCTGAGCCATTTGACCGAAACGTTCTGCGCGAAAACGTCGATCATATAAAACACCATGATTATGATAAAGCTTGCTATTGCGGCTACTATCTGATTTTCGGTAAGCGATGATACGAACATTCCTATCGAGATGAAGCACGCTCCCAGAAGCAGAAGAGCCAGCATATTTCCGAGAACCGTTGCCCACGCTATACTTCCCGCAAGCTTGTAAAGCACGATAATGTACGGAATATAAATTGCCATTCCGCATAAGAATACACAGAGAGCCGCAAAGAATTTTCCCATAACGATCTCCGCGAGGTTGACGGGAGCTGTCAGAAGACACTGATCGGTTTTCTGCTTCTGTTCCTCGGACATAAGCCGCATGGTGAGAAGAGGAAGCATTATCATCATAAGCGTGAACACTCCCGCGAAAACGTAGGTCATATCCGTGGTAGCTCCCGCGATATTTGCCTGTACGTAATAAGTTCCCGTATATACGTAGAATACGGCGATAAAGATATAAGCGATGGGAGACGTAAAGTACGCCTTCATTTCACGTTTGAATATAGCGCCCATTATTCTTCGCCTCCTTCATTTTCTTCTTCCGATGAAGTTTTGTATTCATCGGGCATATTATTGAATATTTCGTCGTTGATATCCGGTTCCGGATCATTGTTTTCGTTATCCGGGGAAACGCTTAAATCCGCGGCGATAGCGGCGGCGTCCACAGCTTCGTGAAGCTTTGCCTTATCCTCGTCAGAAACGGTATTTTTTTCCTTTTTCTTTCCGCCGATGGTAACGTCCTCGCCCATTGTAATTTTAAGGAAGATATCCTCAAGAGTAAGCTCGCTGCTTTTAAGCATAAGAATTACGCGGTTTTTTTCCGCCACGCGTCTGAAAAGCTCGGCGCGGATATCGGTATTTTCTTCCGTTTCTATTTCGTAATCAAAGGTTCCGGTTTCTCTTTCCATATCGGCTTTTACGTCAATAACGCCTTTAATGCCTTTGATAAGCTTTATATTTTCGTCCTTGCTCCCGTCTATGCGGGCGACAAGGCGCTTATCGCCGGAGAGCTGCCTTGTAAGGTTTTCGGGAGTATCGTCAGCGGCAAGCTTGCCTTGATTTATAATAATTACTCTGTCGCAGACAGCCTGAACCTCTGTCAGAATATGCGAAGAAAGGATAACGGTATGTCTCTTTCCGAGTTTTTTGATAAGAGTTCTTATTTCAAGTATTTGCTTCGGGTCAAGGCCTACCGTCGGCTCATCGAGAATAAGAATGGGCGGATTTCCGATAAGTGCCTGCGCAAGTCCCACTCTCTGCTTATATCCCTTTGAAAGGTGCTTTATCACACGGTTGTACACGTCGGTTATCATAACGAGACGGCATACGTCCTCAAGATGAGCTTCTTTGGGAAGCCTGCACTTTTTCAGACCGTATATGAAATTAAGATAATCCTTTACCGTCATATCAAGGTACAAAGGAGGAACTTCGGGCAGATAGCCGATATTCTTCTTTGCCTCCAGAGGGTTTTCCATTATATCCACGCCGTTTATGAGCATTTCCCCGTCGGTCGCGGAGATATATCCCGTCAGCATATTCATGGTAGTGGATTTGCCCGCGCCGTTGGGCCCCAGAAAACCAAGTATTTCTCCGTCATTGACGGTAAATGAAATATTGTTTACGGCTTTTTTCAATCCGTACTGTTTTGTAAGGTTCTTGACCTCGATCATTCTTTTACTCAGTCCTTTTTATTTTTTTGATTCTTTCGGAAAAACATTACAGCAATTATATATTAATACCG